>JALQUE010000263.1 GCA_023260815.1 Roseovarius sp. | reverse complement strand
CTGGCTCAAGGCCGCGCGCCGCCTGCTCAAGCCGAATGGCGCGATCTGGGTGATCGGCTCCTATCACAACATCTTCCGGGTGGGCGCCGCGCTGCAAAATGCCGGGTTCTGGATCCTCAATGACGTGGTCTGGCGCAAATCCAACCCGATGCCCAATTTCCGCGGCAAGCGCCTGACCAACGCGCATGAGACGATGATCTGGGCCAGCAAGCAGGAAGGTGGCAAATATACCTTCAACTACGAGGCGCTCAAATCGCTGAACGAAGGCGTGCAGATGCGCTCGGACTGGGTGCTGCCGATCTGCACGGGCCATGAACGCCTGAAAGACGAAAACGGCGACAAGGCCCATCCCACCCAGAAACCCGAAAGCCTGCTGCACCGGGTGCTGGTCGGCTCGACCAATCCCGGCGATGTGGTGCTTGATCCGTTCTTTGGCACCGGCACCACCGGCGCTGTCGCCAAGATGCTGGGCCGCGACTATATCGGCATCGAACGCGAGGCCGCGTATCGCAAGGTGGCCGAAAAGCGCCTTGCCGACATTCGCAAGTTCGATCGCGCGGCGCTTGAGGTCTCGACCTCGAAACGCGCCGAACCGCGCGTGCCCTTCGGCCAGCTGGTCGAACGGGGAATGCTGCGCCCCGGCGAGGAACTGCTGAGCATGAATGGACGTCACAAGGCCAAGGTGCGCGCCGACGGCACGCTGATCGGCGATGACGTCAAAGGCTCGATCCATCAGGTCGGCGCCGCCCTCGAAGGGGCGCCAAGCTGCAACGGCTGGACCTACTGGTGTTTCAAGCGCGACGGCAAGACCGTGCCGATCGACATCCTGCGCCAGCAGATCCGTGCCGAAATGGCCGACCGCCCCAACTGATTTTCCGAACACCGCCGGTGCCTGTGGCCTGACATCACGGGCATCTACCTCGTGCCCCGCCCTTGTGGCGGGGCTTTTTTCGGTCAGTCCCTCGATGGGCCTGCGCTGTGCGCGGCATCGGGCCGGGGCGAGGGGCCAGCCCCTCGCGCTCCCCGGGATATTTTCGGCCAGAAGACGCGCAGCGCGGCACGGGACATCCGGGCGCGGCGCGCTATGTGTGCGGCAGGGGCAGTCCACAGGAGGGCATCGCATGGCGCATATTCTTGTGATCGGGGCAAGCCGGGGCATCGGGCTTGAGCTTGTCCGTCAGGGGCTGGCGCGCGGTCACCGCATCCGCGCCATGGCGCGCAGCGCCGAGACCATCGCGATCGACGACCCAAGGCTTGAAAAATGGCCCGGCGACGCCACCGATCCTGCCGATCTGGAGCGCGCGCTTGACGGGGTGGAGGCGGTGGTTCTGGCGCTGGGCGTGGCCAAAGATGTAAGTTTCGTGCTGAAGCCGGTGACGCTGTTTTCCACCGTCACCGGGGCGCTGTTGCCGCTGATGCAGGCCCGTGGCCTGCGCCGTCTGGTGGCGGTGACGGGCTTTGGCGCCGGGCGCAGCCGTGCGGCGCTGAGTGCGTTGGAAAAGCTGCCGTTCAAGGCGATCATGGGCCGGGCCTATGACGACAAATCCCGTCAGGAGGCGATGATCGAGGCCAGCGATCTGGACTGGACCATCGTGCGGCCGGGTATCCTGACCTCGAACCGCGGCACCGGGCGTTACCGCGTGCTTGTGTCCCCGGACAATTGGCGCAACGGCATCATCCCGCGCGCCGATGTGGCCGATTTCATCCTGACCGTGATCGAGCAGGGCAGCCACCTGCAGGAGGCGCCGGTTCTGGTGCGCTGATGCCGGCGGCTGAGACTGTACGGTGATACTGGGCGGTTATGCTGGGCGATGATACTGGGCGGTTATACTGTGCGCCGATCAGCGCGGCGCGGGGTTGAGCGCCTTGTTGTAGGGCGCCCAGTCGGTGATGTCGGGGTAGTATGTCCCGCGCCAGCGGCGCACCTTGGGGTTCATCACCCGCCGCCAGATCGGCGGGAACATCGCGGCCATGGTCATGACCGGATAGCCGTAGGGCAGCTGCGGCGCCTCGTCCTCGGCATAGGTTTGCAGCAGCGGAAAGCGGCGGTCGGGCTTGTAGTGATGGTCCGAATGGCGCTGCAGGTTGATCAGCAACCAGTTCGACGCCTTGTGCGAGGCGTTCCAGCTGTGATGCGGTTTGACATGTTCGTATTTTCCATCGCCCAGATGCCGCCGCGTCAGCCCGTAATGTTCGATGTAATTGACCAGTTCCAGCTGCCAGATCGCGATGAACGCCTGCCAGATGAACAGGCCCAGCCCGATCCATCCGCCAAGCAGCGCGGCCAGCGCCAGCATGACACCCTGCAGCGCCCAGTACCGCCAGAACGGGTTCCGCCGGTCATGCCAGGGCAGCCCCTTGCGTGCCAAAAGCGCCTGCTCGGCCTGGAAGGCCGAGATCAGCGATTGCCGGAGCACCCTGGGAAAGAAGCGGTAGAACCCTTCATTGTAGCGCGCGGTCACCGGATCGATCGGCGTGCCCACATAGAGGTGATGCACCCGCAGATGCTCGGACCGGAAATGCGAATAGAGCACCATCGACAAGAGCAGATCGCCCAGAAACCGTTCGCGGCGGTCCTTCTGGTGCATGAGTTCATGGGAATAATTGATGCCGACCGTGCCGGTGATCACGCCCATGCCAAAGAACAGCAGCACCGTTTCCAGCCCTGACAGATGTGCAGTGCCCGGACCGGTCACGTACCAGATCATCCAGAACAGGACCGCGAATTGCAGCGGCGCCCAGATAAGCGTGATCGCCTTGTACCATGTCAGCCTGTTGTCTTCGGTGGCCGGGTCGGCATTGTCCAGGTTGAGGCCCAGCACGGCATCCAGGATTGAAAAGAAATACCATGTCATGAGCGGCAGCAAAAGCACCGTCCAGCCCCCATGAAGCGCGCCGATAATGGCCAGCGGCACAAGCATCAGCGACATCCAGAACGGCAGGGCCTTGCGGACCTGGGCAACCGTATCGGCGGGAAGGGTACGGAACGTGGTCATGCATGGGCTCCTGTCATGGCATGAGATACTCGAACAGACCGGCTTGCAATTATTGTTCCAGATGTGTTCGGGCAAGGTCAAACACCTTGCGCATCACGGTTGGAAGGTCCGAGGGGCGAAACGTCGCGGCCGGGTGAAAGCGGCCCCTCAGGGGGGTGGCATCCTGCGGGATCCGGGCGACGCGGATCGCCAGCCGCAGATGGAAATGCGTGAAGGTGTGGCGCGCCTCCTCGCTCAGGTCGTCCCACTGCGCCTCGATCGGTGGGGCGGGGTCAGGGGCCGGGGCGGCGGCAGGGGCGGCGGCGGTCTCGGGCCAATCGCTGCCGGGCCAGCCCAGCATGCCGCCCAGCAGTCCCTTGTCGGGGCGGGTTTCCAGCAGCCACGCGCCATCTGCGCGCCGCGCGACATAGGCGATGCCGCAGCGGACGGGCTTGGGCTTTTTCGGGGTTTTGTAAGGCAGCTCGGCCTGCACACCGGCCTTGCGCGCCGCGCAGGCGCGCATCCATGGGCAGAGGCCGCAGGCCGGCTTGCGCGGCGTGCAGATCGTGGCGCCCAGATCCATCACCGCCTGCGCATGGCAGCCCGGACGGTGCGTGGGTGTCAGGGCGGCAGCGGCACGGGTCAACTCGGGCTTGGCGGCAGGCAGCGGGGTGCGGATGTCATGCACCCGCGCCATCACCCGTTCCACATTGCCGTCCACCACCACTTCGGGCGCGTCAAAGGCGATGGCGGCGATCGCCGCGCCGGTATAAGGCCCGATGCCGGGCAGGGCCATCAGCGCCGCGCGCGTGTCCGGAAAGCGACCGCCATGATCCTCGGCCACGACGCGCGCGCATTTCAGCAGGTTGCGCGCCCGCGCGTAATATCCCAGCCCGGCCCATTCGCCCATCACCTGCGCATCGGGGGCCGCCGCCAGCGCCTCGACCGTGGGCCAGAGCATCGTGAACCGCTCGAAATAGGCGCGCACCGCCGTCACTGTGGTCTGTTGCAGCATCACCTCGGACAGCCACACCCGGTAAGGATCGGGCCGCTCGCCCGCCAGTCGCGCCGCCGGCGCCACGCGCCACGGCAGATCGCGGGCATGCGCGTCATACCAGGCCAGAAGATCGGCGGGATCCGGCCCGTCACCCATGGCTGTCACGCATTCTTTATCCCCTCCACAGGCTTTCCGGCTGGCATGGACCGTCACATGCCTTAAGATAGCCGACAAGTCGAGGATGCCACCCATGACCAAGCGTGAAAGCACGACACGGGGTTTCAAGCGCACCGCACAGCTTGTGCAGGGGCGTATCCGGCATGCCTCGGAAAGCCGGGGGTTCGCGCAGACCCGGCTGCTCACCCACTGGCCCGAGATCGTGGGCGAGGACATCGCCGCCATCGCGCGGCCCGTCAACATCTCGTATGCCCGGCAGGGCTTGGGGGCGACCCTGACGGTGCTGACCACCGGTGCGCAGGCCCCCATGCTCGAGATGCAGAAGGAAACCCTGCGCGAGAAGGTCAATGCGGTCTACGGCTATAACGCCATCGCCCGGATTCGCGTGACCCAGACCGCGCCCACCGGCTTTGCCGAAGGCCAGGCCAGCTTTCAGCACCGCCCCGCCAAACCGGACAAACCTGCCCCCGATCCGCAAACGCAGGCCCGTGCCGCCGATCTGGCCGCCCCGATCGGCGATGCCGGTCTCAGATCGGCGCTTGAAGCCTTGGGGCAGAACGTTTTATCCAGATCCAAACGCTGACCATACCGAAAGGGATCACGCATGACCCGACTGACCGCAATCGCGGCCCTCTGTCTCGCACTTGTCGCCGGCGCCGGCTGGTGGCTGACCTCCAGCAGCAGCACCACCCCGCCCGATCTTGCCTTCGCCGCCAACGCGCAGGAAGCCTCCGAGGTTGACACATCCTCGATCACCGAAATGTCGATCGGCAATCCCGATGCGACGGTGACCGTGATCGAATACGCGTCGTTCACCTGCCCGCATTGCGCCGATTTCCATGGCGGTCAATTCAAGCAGCTCAAGGCCGACTATATCGACAGCGGCAAGATCAACTTCATCTACCGGGATGTCTTTTTCGACCGGTTCGGCCTCTGGGCGTCGATGCTGGCGCGCTGCGGCGGGCAAGACCGTTTCTTTGGTCTGACCGCCATGCTGTATGACAAGCAGAAGGACTGGATCGGCAAAGGGGATCCCGTCGGCATCGCCAACGAACTGCGCCGCATCGGCAAGGTCGCCGGTCTGGACGAAGACCGGATCGACGCGTGTCTTGCCGATCAGGACAAGGCCAAGGCGCTGGTTGCATGGTATCAACAGAACGCCGAAGCCGATGACGTGTCCTCGACCCCCACGCTTGTCATCAACGGCCAGAAATACTCGAACATGGCCTACCCCGAGCTCAAGGCGATCATCGACGAAAAACTGGGCAGCTGATGAGCACCCCCTTGGCCGGCCTCAAGGTCGTTGAACTTGCCCGTATCCTGGCCGGTCCATGGGCCGGCCAGACCCTTGCCGATCTGGGTGCCGAGGTGATCAAGATCGAAAGCCCCGCAGGCGACGACACCCGCCAATGGGGGCCGCCCTTCATCGACCGTGAAGGCGATCGCTCGGCCGCCTATTTCCATTCCACCAATCGCGGCAAGGCCAGTGTCGCGGTGGATTTCCGCAGCCCCGAGGGGCAGGACCGCGTCCGCGACATCATCCGCGACGCCGATATCGTGATCGAGAATTTCAAGGTCGGCGGTCTGGCGCGCTATGGGCTGGATTATGCCAGCCTCGCCGCGATCAATCCCGGTCTGATCTATTGCTCGATCACCGGTTTCGGTCAGGACGGGCCTTATGCGCACCGTGCCGGATACGATTACATCATACAGGGCATGTCGGGCCTGATGTCGATCACCGGCCATCCCGATGGCCAGCCCACAAAGGTCGGCGTGGCCGTCACGGACGTGTTCACCGGCGTCTATGCCACCACCGCGATCCTTGCCGCCCTGCACCAGCGCGGCATCACCGGCAAGGGGCAGCATATCGACATGGCGCTTCTGGATGTGGCGGTGTCCGTCACCGCCAATCAGGCGATGAACTACCTGTCCACCGGCACCGCGCCTGGCCGTCTTGGCAATTTCCATCCCAATCTGTCTCCCTATCAGGTCTTCGACTGCGCCGATGGGTTCATCATCATCGCCGTGGGCAACGACGCGCAATTCACCCGGCTTTGTGCGCTTCTGGGCTGTCCCGATCTGGCCCATGATCCGGACTACGCGACCAATCCCGCCCGTGTATCAAACCGCAAAAAGCTTGATGATTTGCTAACGGATCGCACGCGGGGCTTTTCCAAGGCGGATCTTCTGGCCTCCTGCGAGGCGCAGGGCGTGCCGGCAGGCCCGATCAACGATCTGGCCGAGGTGTTCGATGATCCGCAGGTCAAGGCGCGCGGCATGCGGATCGCGCCGGATGGCGTACCCGGCGTGCGGTCGCCCTTCCGGTTCTCAGGTGCTGATCTGGCGCTTGATCGCGCCTCGCCGCGACTGGACGAAGACGGCTGACACAGGCCGCGTCATGCCGTGCTTTGACCCAGATCAAAAGCTGCGCGGGCGATTCGGTTTACCCTGGGGCATCGCGCCCGTGTCGGATGACGGCCCATGTCATCCTGTGCCATCCCGTATCCGAATCCGGCGTCAGGCTTGGCATGGGGGACATGATGCTGCAAACCGCCGATCACAGAACTGCCGATCTCTCTCCGGCATCCCGTGACCCGGTGCGCCCTCCCGGCGCTCTGTCCGAAGCGGCGCTGGCCGGGTCATGTACCGGATGCGGCGATTGCGTCTCGGTGTGCCCGGCGACACTCCTCTCGCTCGATCTCGATGGCTGTCCGGTTCTGAGCGCGCGCGACCGGTGTAGGCACTGCGGTCTGTGCGCCGATGTCTGCATGCACGGGGCCATCGAACTGACGGCGCGCACCCGCGCCGGACTGGCGCTTGTCATGGCTCTGGAACGCGATATGCTCGGGCCGTCCGGTGACAGGTCATTCGACTGATTTGCGTACGGGATGGACACAAATTCGGGCAACTCTGCCCAGGTTCGTCCCAAACGCGCGTAGGGTTCGTACGACCCGTACACAATCACGCCTGGTCCAGCCCGACCCGCGCCAGAGCGTCCGTCAGCGGCGTCCAATCCTCCAGATCCAGACGCACGGGAAGGGTCAGAACCTTCTTGCGAAACTCTGCAGGAAGCCGCACCGCATCCTTTTCCGTGGTGACCAGTTGGGCATGGATCAGCTTGGCCTCCGCCTCCAGTCGCGTCATCAGCGCCTGGGTCAGCGGCTGATGATCCTCCAGCGCCTCGGCGCGGGCAATTTCCCCGCCAAGTCCTTGTAAAGTCGCAAAGAATTTTGCCGGATTGCCAATGCCCGCAAAGGCCAGAAAGCGCGTGCCGGACCAGTCCATACCGGTTTGAAGCGGTGCCAGACGCCCGGTGACATGCGGCACGGCGATCGCCTTGCCCCATGTGTTGCGGAAACTCTCCTGCGCCGATTTCGGCCCGATCGACAGAACCAAATCCGCCCGCGCCAGCCCCTTGGCCACCGGTTCCCGTAATGGGCCTGCCGGAATGCAGCGGCCATTGCCGAACCCCTGCACGGCATCCACCACGATGATGGATATATCCTTTTTTATCAATGGGTTCTGGTGGCCGTCATCCATCACGATCACATCTGGCCCGGCCCGTTCCGCCGCCTCCGCCGCCGCCGCCCGGTCTTTTCCGACCCATATTCTCGTGAAGGCGGAAATCAGCAGGGGTTCATCGCCAACCTCTTGGGACGTATGGGTTTTTTCGTCCACCTCCACCGGTCCATCCAGTGTCCCGCCATGCCCGCGCGAGATCACATGCACCGTTTTGCCCATCGCCTGCAACTGCTGCACAAGCGCAATGACAGTCGGGGTCTTGCCGGTGCCGCCGGCATTGATGTTTCCAACGCAAATAACTGGAATAGAAGGGAAATATTGCGGTGCAGCGGCCACGCGTCGGGCTGTCGCCGCGCCATATAGCGCCCCCAGAGGCGCCAGAATCCGCGCCTTCAGCGCTGGTGTGTCGGGGTCCGTGAACCAGAAATCCGGCGCGCGCATCACCTTGCCCCCATCACATCAAGCGTATCCTGCACGAGATCCATGATTTTGTCCGTAACTTCAGACCCTTGCGAGGCCACATCCCATGCCGCATGCGCCATCGCCGCCGATTGGTCCGGTGCGATCAACCTCTGCACCGCCCCCGCTAACGTCTCGGAATCCCTCACGATTCTGGCACCCCCGGCCTCGGCGAACCGCGAATAGCTTGACAGATACCGCCGCACGTTCGGCCCGTAAAGGATCGCCGACCCATGCGCCGCCGGCTCATTCGGATCGCGCCCCCACTGCCCGCTTTCCAGTGAACTGCCCATGAATGTGATCGGCGCAAGCCGGTACCACAGGCCAAGTTCTCCAAACGTATCGGCCAGTAAAACTTGGGTCGTTTCTTCGGGCATGGCCCCCTCTGACCAGACTGCAACCCGCCAGCCCTGCGCGCGCAGCCTGGCCTTGAAACGCAGCCCTTCCGCCGGATCATCGGGCACGATCACCAGCAAACTCCGGTGCGCCAGACGACTGACCCGACGGTGCGCATCCATTATCGTGTCCAACTCGGTTGGCTGTATCATCGCCCCCAGCCACACGGGCCGCCCGCGCAGCAACGAGGCCAGATCCTCGCGGTCGGACTCGTTGTAACCAAGCGCGATTGCGCCTTCCTGAAAAGGCCCGGTCACGGATATTTCAGTGTCCTTCACACCGATACGGTTCAGGAAACGAACAGTCGTGGCTGACCGCGCCAGGATCAGTGCGAACCGATCCAGAAGGGCGCGCGGCAGATCGGGGAACCATCGCCACGCCGACTGGTCCAACAGTGTTTCGGTGGCATCGACCAGATACAGCGGCACCTCTTGGTCATCCGCCACGGTGATGAAGGCAGGTTGCAGATTGCCACCTGTCCACAGGCAGATGTCGGGCTTCCAATGGTCCAGAAAGGCCTTGGCGTTGGCGGTCGTATCTGTGGGAAGCCTTTGACGCAAAACGTTTTTTGATCGCGTCTGCTCAACCGCGTCATCCGGCGTTGTCAGCAACATGGACAGCCCCGGCCGTTGTGCGGCCAGCCGCTCGGCCAATTGCTGAAGCGCGTCGATATGCTGAGGATCGACAGCGTAGGCCCAGATCAGTTCGCCCTTTGGACGCGCGATATCGGGTTTGGCGATATCCTGCGAAGACCCACGGGCATAGGCCAGATATGCCGCTAGGCTGATGGACCGCCGCATGCGTTTCTACCCGTGCTCTCCGGTCGGTGGCGTATCGATTGCAGATGGCTGGTAAACCATGGCGTGACCGCCCCATCCATTTGATAATTTGGAGCTTTCGACAAGTCTGCTGACCTTGCAAGCAGGGTTCGGCAGCCCGCCACCAAAGACCGGGTTCAGGCGTGGGGTCATTGGGTACGTCCTTGTCGATTTTGTGTTTCACCACAGGGTATTCTATTGCTGCGCAGCGTCAAGCGCCTGGCCTTGGGCGCCCGGCGCGCTTGACGGAGGGGGCAAAACGGGCCACCAGTCGGTCTCCTTATCCGGACAAGCCCATGACGAAACCGTTTCTTATCCTGCAGTTGCGCCCCGAGAGTGAGGCCGCCGACGACGAATTCGAGGCGATTCTGCGCAAGGGTGGATTACGCCCCCAAGACAGCCACCGCATCCGCCTCGATCAACAGCGGCTACCGGAGGATCTGTGCCTTGACGATCATGCCGGGGTGATTGTCGGTGGTGGGCCGGGTTGCGTCAGCGACAAGCCCGAGGATAAATCCGCGATCGAAGCGCGGATCGAAGCCGATGTGCTGTCCTTGATGCCGCAGATCACCAAACGGGATTTTCCTTTTCTGGGCTGCTGTTACGGCATCGGTATCCT
>JALQUE010000321.1 GCA_023260815.1 Roseovarius sp. | reverse complement strand
GGGGTGGGCACGATGGTCACGCCCGAGCTTTTGAGGATCTCGACCTTTTCTTGCGCGGATTCCCCGAAGGCCGAGACGATCGCGCCGGCATGGCCCATGCGCCGTCCCTTGGGCGCCGACAGCCCGGCGACATAGGCGGCGACCGGCTTGGTCATGTGGGTTTCGATATATTCGGCCGCTTCGGCCTCTTGCGGGCCGCCGATCTCGCCGACCATGACGACGGCGTCGGTGTCGGGATCGGCCTCGAACAGTTCCAGGATGTCACGAAAGCTGGAGCCGTTGATCGGGTCGCCGCCGATGCCGATGGAGGACGACACGCCGATGCCCTTGGCCTTCATCTGGCTTGCTGCCTCGTAGCCCAATGTGCCCGAGCGCCCGACGATGCCCACGCGCCCCGGCATGTAGATATGTGGCGGCATGAGCCCCGCGAAGGCCTGACCGGGCGTGATGATCCCCGCGCAGTTGGGGCCGATCAGGCGCATCCGGCGGTCGGCCTTGTAGCGGCGCATGTAGCGTTTGACGCGGATCATGTCGGCTGCGGGGATCCCGTCGGCGATGCAGACGCAGGTCTGGATGCCGGCATCGGCCGCTTCCATGATCGAATCGGCGGCGAAGGGCGGGGGCACGAAGCTGATCACCAGGTCGGCGCCGGTTTCTGCCACCGCCCCCTTGACGGTGTTGAAGACCGGCAGGCCCAGATGGGTGGCGCCGCCCTTGCCGGGCGTCACGCCGCCCACCACGTTGGTCCCGTGGTTGATCATGTCCTGGGTGTGGAAGGTGCCGATCCGCCCGGTGAAGCCGGTCACCAGCACCTTCGTGTCGCTGTCGATGAGAATGGCCATTACGAAGCCTCCTTGAATTTTGCGTCTTTCCAGGCGCCGACCACCTTGTCGGCGGCGTCGGCCAGCGTTTCGGCGGGGATCACGGCGAGGCCGCTTTCGGCGAGGATCTTGCGACCTTCCTCGACATTGGTGCCCGACAGGCGCACGACCACGGGCATCTGCAGCTCGAGCTCGCGCATGGCGCGGACCAC
The DNA here is from genome assembly GCA_023260815.1 of Roseovarius sp. Classification (GTDB taxonomy): domain Bacteria; phylum Pseudomonadota; class Alphaproteobacteria; order Rhodobacterales; family Rhodobacteraceae; genus Roseovarius. The sequence continues at coordinate 5,106 of JALQUE010000321.1, read as the reverse complement.
GCCTTCGGCGATCCAGTCGCAGCGGTTGATCCCGGCGAAGATGTTCACCAGGATCGCTTCGACATTGGGATCGTTGAGCACGGCCTTGAACGACATCAGCACCCGGTCGGGGCTGGCGCCGCCGCCCACGTCGAGGAAATTGGCAGGCTCGCCACCGGACATCTTGATCATGTCGAGCGTCGCCATCGCGAGGCCCGCGCCGTTGACGATGCAGCCGATCTCGCCCTCCAGCCCGATATAGGACAGGCCGCGGTCTTCGGCGAAGGTTTCGCGGCTGTCTTCCTGGCTCTTGTCGCGCAGTTCCGAGATTTCGGGGCGGCGGAAGAGGGCGTTGTCGTCGAAGCTGATCTTGGCGTCCAGCGCCACGATCTCGCCCGAGCGGGTGACGACCATCGGGTTGATCTCGACCATGTTGGCGTCCATTTCGCTCATCAGGGCGTAGCAGCCGAGGATGGTCTTGACGGCCTGGGCGATCATCGGCGGCTCGAGCCCCAGAGAGAACGCGATTTCGCGGGCCTGAAACGCCTGCATGCCCACCGCCGGATCGACGACCGAGCGGATGATCGAGTCGGGTTCATTGGCGGAAATCTCTTCGATTTCCATGCCGCCCTGGGCCGAGGCGACGACCACCACGCGTTCCAGTTTGCGGTCCATCACGAGGCCCAGATAGATTTCCTGGGCGATATTGGTGGCTTCCTCGACATAGAGCCGTCCGACCAGCTTGCCTTGCGGGCCGGTCTGGTGGGTGACCAGCCTGCGACCGAGCATCCAGTGGGCGGCGTCCGAGATTTCCTCTTCGGTGGAGCAGATGCGCACGCCGCCCGCCTTGCCGCGCGCGCCGGAATGGATCTGGGCCTTGACGACCCAGCGTTCGCCGGACAATTCGCTGGCGCGGTAGACGGCCTGTTCGGGGCTGTAGGCGATGCCGCCGCGCGGCACCTGCACGCCGAACCTCTTGAGCAGTTCCTTGGCCTGATATTCGTGGATATCCATGATCGGTCCTCCCTTGTCTTGTCGGTTATCCGTGCTGCGCCGCGATGGCGTCGGCCACGGTGATCACGTTGTTGGCCATGCGTTCGCTGGCCGCGTCGATCATCTTGCCATCGAGGCTGGCGGCGCCCTTGCCCTGCGCCTCGGCCTTCTTGAGTTCCTCGAGGATGCGGCGGGCGCGGGTCACTTCGGCTTCGGGGGGCGAGAACACATCGTTGGCCAGGGCGATCTGGCTGGGATGGATCGCCCATTTGCCTTCGATCCCGAGGGCCGCGGCGCGTTTGGCCGAGAGGACATAGCCGTCGGGGTCGGAGAAATCGCCGAACGGGCCGTCGATCGCGCGCAGGCCATAGGCGCGGCAGGCGACGGTCATGCGTGAGAGGGCGAAATGCCATTGATCGCCGGGATAGTCGGGGTTCAGCCCGCCGATGACCACGGTGCGGGCGCGGGTGCTGGCGGCATAGTCGGCCACGCCGAAATGCAGCGCCTCGAGCCGGCCGGGGGCGGCGGCGATGGCGTCGACATTGGCCATGCCGAGGGCGGTTTCGATCAGCGCCTCGAGCCCGATGCGATGGGGCAGGTCGCAGGCCACTTCGATCTGCGAGATCATCGTCTCGACCGTATAGAGATCGGCGGGCACGCCGACCTTGGGCACGAGGATCGTATCGACATGGGCGCCGGCTTGTTCCAGCACCTCGACGACGTCGCGATACATGTAATGCGTGTCGAGGCCGTTGATGCGGATCGAGATGGTCTTGCCCTTGGCCTTCCAGTCGATGTCGTTGAGCGCCTGAATGATATTGGCGCGCGCCTTGATCTTGTCGGGGGGCGCCACGGCATCTTCGAGATCGAAGAAGATATAGTCCGCGGCGCTGTCGGCGGCCTTGTCGATCATCGACGGATTGGAGCCGGGCACAGCGAGTTCCGAGCGCTGGAGGCGTTGTTTTTTGAGGGGGTGCAGGGTGTAGCTCATGGGTGTTGTCCTTCCGGGCAGGCGCGGTCGGGGTGACGGCGCCGTGTTTGGATCAGCCTCGCCCGGATCGGGGGGCGGGGACACTTTCGCATGGGTGGCAATGTTGAGCGCGGGATGGGCGCCGGGCCTGAACGGGTAGGGCGGCCCTACCCGGTGAGGGGGATGCAGGATGCGGCGGGACACATGGCGCGGGCTTGAGGGTCTTTCCTTTGGGGGGCTTGGGCATTGATCAGCCGCTGACAAGATCGGGCGGGGTGTCGCCGCGCAGGAAAGCCACGAGATTGTCGATGGCCTTGTGGCCCATGGCCGCGCGGGTGGCATCTGTGGCGCTGCCCAGATGCGGGGCCAGCACGCAGCGGTCATGGGCGAGAAAGCGCGGATCGAGCGCGGGTTCGTTCTGGAACACGTCCAGTCCTGCGCCGCCCAGATGGCCGCTGTCGAGCGCGGCAAACAGCGCCTTTTCGTCGATCACGTCGCCGCGCGCGGTGTTCACCAGAAGCGCGCCGGGCTTCATCGCCGCGAACACGCCCGCGTCGATCAGATGGTGCGTTTCGGGGCCACCGGGGCAATGCAGCGACAGGATGTCGGACTGGGCCGCAACCTCGGGCAGGGTGTCGGGTTGGGTGGCGTGATAGGCGCGCAGCGTGTCCTGATCGACGGGCGAACGGTTATAGACGACGATCTTCATGCCGAAGCCGTGATAGGCGCGATGCGCCATGGCCTGACCGATGCGGCCAAACCCGACGATGCCCAAGGTGGCGCCCGAGACTTTCTTGCCGATCATATGGGTGGGCCGCCAGCCCAACCAGCGACCCGCGCGCAGTTCACGTTCGCCTTCGCCGATGCGCCGGGCGGTGGCGAGCAAAAGCCCCATCGCCAGATCGGCGGTGCAATCGGTCAGCACGCCGGGGGTGTTGGTCACGGCGATGCCCGCAGCGCGGGCGGCGGCGATGTCGATGTGATTGTAGCCCACGCCATAATTGGCCAACAGTTTCACCTGGCCTGCGGCGGCGGGGTAGAAGGCCGCCGGAATGCTATCCGAGACCGTGGGCAGGATCGCATCATAGGTGGTGGCCGCCGCGAGAAATTCATCGGCGGTCATCGGGGTGTCGGGGTGGCGCAATGTCGTCTCGGCCAGGTGGCCAAGACGGGTTTCGGTATCGGCGGGCCAGGCGCGGGTGACGAGAACCTTGGGTCTGGTCATGCGCTCAGGCGGCCTTGGAGGCGGTGTGCTGCATCATGTCCGGCGTGGTCACGCGGAAATGTTCCTGCGCGGCGGCCACACCCGAGCCGGGCACGATCATGGCGCCGGCGTCGCGCAGCGACATTTCGGCGGCGGAGATCGCCGAGCAGAGCATCACGGGATTGAGAGAGCCCAGATGCCCGATGCGGAACGCGCGGCCCGCCAGCTTGTTGAGGCCCGAGCCAAGTGAGGTCTGGTATTTGTAATAGGCCGTCGAGATCACGTCGCGGGCGTCGATGCCGGGGGGCGCATAGATCGCCGACACGGTGTCGGACTGCCATTCGGGGCCGCGCGCCACCAATTCGCAGCCGTCCCACGCGGCCACGGCGGCGCGCACGCCTTCGGCCAGACGCTTGTGGCGCGCCCAGACGCTGTCCATGCCCGCGTCCAGCAGCAGATCGAGCGAGCAGCGCAGCCCGCGCAGAAGCTGGGTTGCGGGGGTGTAGGGGAAATAGCCGGTATCGTTGAGCTTGATCATGTCCGCGAAGCTGAAATAGCAGCGCGGCATCCTGGCGTTTGCATGGGCGGCGAGCGCCTTGTCGGAGACGCCGAGAATGCCGAGGCCCGCGGGCAGCATGAAGCCTTTCTGCGAGCCGGAAACGGCCAGATCGACGCCCCATGCCTCCATCTCGAATTCGATCGAGGCGATGGAGCTGACCCCGTCGACGAAGAGCATGGCGGGGTGGTTTGCGTCATCGAGGGCGCGGCGGATGGCGGCGATATCCGAGGTCACGCCGGTCGCGGTTTCGTTCTGGGTGGCGAACACCGCCTTGATCTGGTGGGATTTGTCGGCGCGCAGCTTGGCGGCGTAGTCGTCGACGGGGACGCCCTTGCCCCATTCCACGTCGCAGACATCGACATCGAGGCCCAGCCGTTCGGCCATGTCGACCCAGAGCAACGAGAACTGACCGAAGCGCGACATCAGAACCTTGTCGCCGGTGTTGAGTGTGTTGGAAATGGCCGATTCCCAAGCGCCGGTCCCCGAGGAAGGAAACACGAAGACGCGGCCATTTTGCAGGCTAAATCACTGACCCGGGGCAATTACACTGTGGTTTATCCTGTGATGCGGGGAACCGCACCCATCTTTGCAATTTTGGCGGCCTATCTTGTATTTGATGAAACCTTTAACGCGGTGCAATGGTTGGGTGTTTTTATCCTGCTGAGCGGAATATTCGGATTGGCTCTTTTCAATATGCGTTTTTTGGAAACCAACCGGAATACGCTTCCGATGGCGTTGACCTTTGCGGCGGCCACGGGTGCCTTTGTGGCGATTTATACGGCCTATGACGCCTGGGGTATCAGGCAAGCCATTAATCCTCTCGTGTTTGTCGTTTGGTTTTACGTTGTTGATGGTATTGCCTTACCGCCGGTGATATTTTTGAAGTCAATGTGATTAATATAGATCCAGGAGAAATAGCTTTTACCACCCCTACATCACAAGAAAATTACTATCAAATTTGTGATGCAGCCACCCCAGTCCTAACCATAACAGCTAAATCTGGAAAGAACCACAGTGTGTATCCAAATACCAGTACTTTTAGCGTCACTTGGCAGTCCAAACCAAAAGATGGCCTATCAGGTTATACCGACATTACTTTTAACGACCAGTTTTCTAGTCCAGTCACTACCATATTAACGGCTAGAAATATGAATGAGTCCATTTATATTAGAAAAAAAATATCTGTACTCAACAACGCTGGAGATGTACTTTGCGAAGAATTTTCAAATGCAGTACTTATAGACTATATGCCAGAGCCTGTAGTTAATATTCCAGATCCTCAGATTTTTGTGACCGACCCAAGTTGTTTCAATGGAACGGACGGGTCCATTACTATAGATCCAGGAGCAGTTACTGGAGGCACCCCTTCAAACAGAGCGCAAAGAGTACAACTCAGTCTTT
>JALQUE010000312.1 GCA_023260815.1 Roseovarius sp. | reverse complement strand
AGGAAGAAGAACACCGCGATGCCGGTGATGCGCTGGGCGACCCAGGACCACATGCCCTCACGGCCTCGGTAGAGCGTGCCCACGGGGGCTGTGGCCACGATGACCTCCCGATCGGCTCGACGAGCGGCCGAGGCTGTGCGCACCTCGCCGTCCTGCGCCGCCACGGCAGTGGTTGCCATGATGGCGCCTGCACAGACGATGCCCTTCAGTGTAAAGCCCATGTCAGTTCCCGGATCCCAGTGCCCGCGCTGCGCGGGGTCGCGCAAAACCTAGTGGAGCGGTGCAAGACTGACAACGTGTTTTGGCCAAATCGGCTTTCCCTCGCGCAACGATCTGCTACATCACGTCCCGAATGCAAGCACGAGGCACCCCGCATGGCCGACAGCTTTCGCCTGACGCTGGCGCAATGGAACCCGACGATGGGCGACCTGGACGGCAATGCCGATCTGGCGCGCCGCGCTTGGCAGCAGGGCCGCGAGGCTGGGGCCAATCTGGTCGCGTTACCCGAGATGTTCATCACCGGCTACAACACCCAGGATCTGGTGATGAAGCCCGCTTTTCAAAGCGCCGCGATCGCCGCGATCGAGACGCTGGCCCGTGACTGCGCCGATGGGCCGGCGCTGGCGATCGGGGGGCCGGCCCTGCAGGACGGCGCGCTGTATAACGCCTATTACATCCTGCACGGTGGCCGCGTTGCCGCGCGGGTCTTCAAGCACCACCTGCCCAACGAGACGGTTTTCGACGAAAAGCGCATTTACGCCTCGGGGGCGGTGACCGGCCCCTATGCCGTGGACGGCGTGCGCATTGGCAGCCCGATCTGCGAGGACAGCTGGTATGAAGATGTCGCCGAAACCCTGGCCGAGACGGGGGCCGAGTTCCTTCTGGTTCCCAACGGCTCGCCCTATTACCGGCAGAAAGTGTCACATCGTCATCAGCTGATGGTCGCGCGCGTGATCGAGACGGGGTTGCCGCTGATCTATCTCAACCTCGTGGGGGGGCAGGACGATCAGGTGTTCGACGGCGGCAGCTTTGCCCTGAATCCCGGCGGGGCGCTGGCCCTGCAGATGCCGCTGATGCAGGAAGCGACGGCCCATCTGGACCTGACCCGCACCGGGGATGGCTGGCGGATCGTGCCCTCGGATCTTGCGCCCGTGCCTTGCGCCATGGAGCAGGATTACCACGCCATGGTCCTTGGCCTGCGCGACTATCTGCGCAAGACCGGCTTTGGACAGGTGCTTCTGGGCCTGTCGGGGGGCATCGACAGCGCGCTGGTGGCCTGTGTCGCCGTCGATGCGCTGGGCGCCAGGAATGTCCGCTGTGTCATGTTGCCTTCGGACTACACCTCGCAGGCGTCGCTGGACGATGCCAAGACGCTGGCGCAGTCCCTCGGGTGCCGCTACGACACGGTCCCGATCGCCGATGGACAGCAGGCGATCACCCGCACTCTCGCGCCGCTGTTTCAGGGCACAGCCCCCGACATCACGGAAGAAAACATCCAATCCCGTCTGCGTGGCTTGCTGCTGATGGCGATGTCCAACAAATTCGGTGAGATGCTTTTGACCACAGGCAACAAATCCGAGGTGGCTGTGGGCTACGCTACGATCTACGGCGACATGGCGGGGGGCTACAACCCGCTCAAGGACATGTACAAGACCCGCGTGTTCGACACCTGCCGCTGGCGCAACACCGCGCATTGCGACTGGATGAGGGGGCCGTCGGGCGCGGTCATTCCGCAGCGCATCATCGACCGACCGCCAAGCGCCGAACTGGCGCCCGATCAGCGCGACGAAGACAGTCTGCCCGCCTATCCGGTGCTGGATGGTATACTGGATATCCTCGTCGATCAGGATGGCTCGATCGCCGATTGTGTCGCGGCGGGCTTTGATCATGCCGATGCCAAGCGCGTCGAGCATTTGCTGTACATATCGGAATACAAACGCTTTCAATCCGCGCCTGGCACCCGGCTCAGCAAGCGGGCGTTTTGGTTGGACCGTCGCTATCCGATCGCCAATCGCTGGCGCGACAAGGGCTGACACTCTGTTGTATTCGGCCTTGTATGATATTGTTTTAAATGATATTTCATCTTTTCCTTGATGTGTGACCGTATCCAGTGACCCACGGACTGTTTTCCCAAAACGTCTTTCGCCGTCTGGCAACGGAAGCCTTTCATGTCCTATTTTGGTGCCGTTATTGGTGCACTTATTGCGTTCGCCATCCCGCTTGCCACTCCGGCTTCGGCCGAGCCAGCGATGCTTTCCGACCGATACGAGGCGATGGGCACCATCGACGCACAGCTGGGCGAGACGACCTATCGCCTGATCGTGCCCTATGACATCGTTCGTAACCGCCCCCATGCCGAGCAGCGGATGATCTTTGGCTCGATTCTCACGATCAGCATACTGGGCCATGTGTTCGGGCAGGATGGCACCCCGGATCGTCCGATGCTGCAGATCACCCTGCAGAACCGGCAGGGAGAGATGGCGTTGATCTCCGCCGAAATTCTGGACGGTGCGGGCTATGATGCGCCTTTGGTCATGGGGTCCGATGGCGGGCAAGGCGATCTTGTGTCCTTCACGCTCGAGGACAATGTGCTGTCCGGCACCATTGAGGGCAATTTTCTGCGCGTCTCCGGCCATGCGCCTGACCGCTCTGTGGCCGAAGGGGCCGAGCCCCTGCCCGCGACACTCGAGTTGGCCGTCACCCTGCCGCCGCTGGAGTGACGGCTGCAATGACGGGTGGCGTGACGGGCCAGGTGGACCATCGCGTGTCCTGTCATGTCTCATTCGTGCATCCCCGTTTTGCACTGCGCTGTCGGTCTGTCATGGCAAGGCCCTATGTGGTGGCGACCAATAAACAGGGTATGCGTTAAGATTCGGTTGATGGCTGCGCGCGCAAGGCCGGGGTGCAGGGCCGGGGTGGGGGCATTTGCGTACGGAAGGGACACAAATCCCTGGAAATGTCAGAGGTTTCGTCCTGAATGCGCGTCGGGTTCGTACGAACCGTACACATTGCCGCCGGTCACTCCCACCAGCGGTCGATCGTGGCGATGTCATCATCCGACCAGCCGAAATGATGGGCGAATTCGTGGATCGTCACATGTGCGATCAGCCGGTCGAGATCCACGTCTTCACGCGCGCGCCATTCGGCCAGGATCGGCTCGCGGAAAAGCCAGACGGTGTCGGGCGCAAGGGGTTGATCCATATAGGACTTCTCGGTAATCGGGATGCCCTCGTATAGCCCGGTGAGATCCAGCGGATGCGCGATATCCAGCTCCCGCAGCATGGCGTCTGATGGCCAGTCCGCCACCTGCAGCGCCACAGCGCGTGCAAGCCTTGCTAACGGCTCTGGCAGGGCCTCTACGGTCGCGCGGGCAATGGTTTCCATCTCGTTGATATCCATGGTCTTTCTGTTATGCCACGTGGTGCGAAAGGTGCAATATCCCTCTGACATGATTGCGAAAAAACGACGTCGTCCGCGTCGGAGACCGGCGCGCGCCGGGAGGCCGTCTGCGTTAGCGTGACGGGACACAACATCTGGGGTTTTTTCGTCATGATTGCCGTGCATACCGATCCGATCGCGTTCAGCGCCCCGGAATGCATTGAAATGCTTGGACTTGTCGCGAAGATGCCGGTGCAGGATGCCGGTTTGGTCCGCCAGCAGCGCGATCACAACCTGCGCCGCGCCGATCTGGTCTGGCTGGATGATGTGCCGGGTGCCGACTGGGTGATGGGCCGCATCATCGAGGTTGTCCGTCGTGCAAATTCAGACATTTTCATGTTCGACATCAATGCGTTCGAGGAAAGCCCTCAGGTCGCGCGCTATGATGCCGCACGCGAGGGGCATTTCGACTGGCACAGCGATATCGGATCAGGCCCACTGGCCGCGCGGCGCAAGCTGACGATGGTCGTGCAGCTGTCCGACCCATCAACATATAGTGGTGGGGAACTTCAGCTCATGCCCGGCGCGGGGATCCTGTCGGCCTCCCTTGAACAGGGCGCCGCGATTGTCTTTCCCGGCTTCGTCTTGCACCGGGTCACCCCGGTCACCACCGGGACGCGCTATTCCCTCACGGTGTGGGCGCATGGGCCAGCCTTTCGCTAAGCCCATGCTTTATATGGTTTATCCGGCCTGAATCATCAGCTGATAACTGGTCGGCTCATAGCGGAAGCCATCGCCCGCCGCCTCGACATAGCCCATTCCGGGCCACGGCATGTGATACCCGATGAACGGAATCCCGTCCGCTGCCAGCATCCCCAAAATCCTCCGCCGTGTCTGGGCGGCGGCGGCTTTGTCCATGTCGAACTTCACTTCCCAGTCGGGATAGCCAAGCGACCATACATAGTGGTTGGCAAAGTCTGCGGCCACCACAAGTTGTTGTCCGTTGCTCTCCAGCATGTAGGTCATGTGCCCTGGTGTATGGCCGAACGCGGCCATCGCGGTCACCCCCGAGGCCACGCTGTCGCCGTCGCCGATCATCGTGATCTGCTCGGCCAGGGGCCTGACCTTGGCTTCGAAATTCTCGTTCTCCATCTTGGCCCAGGCATCGAACTCGGTGGCACCTGTCACATAGCGGGCGTTGGGATAGGTCGGCGTATCGCCATTCATCAACCCGCCGATGTGGTCGCCGTGCATGTGGGTGATCACCACGATGTCCACTTGATCGGGGGTATATCCGGCCTCGGCCAAGGCTGCGGTTGTTCCGTCGGCACTCAGCCCAGTATCGAACAAAATCAGTTCGTTACCAGTGTTGACCACCGTGGGCGTAAAGAAAAACTGCGCCACATCGGTGGGCAGGCGCGCTGCCTGCGAGGCGGCTTCGAACGTCTCGGCGCTGACGTTCAATCCGAAAATCGAGTGGGGATCCGGCCGTGGCATTGTCCCTGCGAGGATCGTCGTGACCTCGAAACCGCCCAGGCCCACGCGATTGAACTTGGACATACCCGCCCCCATCATCGGTGCGGCCGCCCGCGCGGTGCCGCCTGCGGCGACTGAAAAAGGCAGGGCCGCAGCACCTGCAAGGAGTGCGCGGCGGGAAAATTGCGTGGCTGACATGACTTGTCTCCTGTTGATATAGATTGCCTGATAGTGTGCAGATCGCGGGGCGGGGCGCAATTCACGCCAATGTGATGAGCCGCGTCCGCCGTGTTGGTCCGCTTGAGCAAAGGTGGCCGTTTCCGATGATCTCGATCCTTCGCAATACCACATATGCCGCGCTTTTTTCGGCGCAGGTGATCGCGTTGATCGGCACCGGGCTGTTGACCGTGGCGCTTGGCCTTCTGGCCTTCGATCTGGCCGGGGATCGGGCCGGGCTGGTGCTGGGGATGGCCTACACGATCAAGATGGTGGCCTATGTGGGGCTGTCCCCCATCGCGCAGGCACTTGTGCATCGCTGGCCGCGCAAGGCCGTGTTGATCGGCGCCGATCTTATCCGTGCGGCGGTGGCGCTGTGCCTGCCATTCGTCACCGAGATTTGGCAGGTCTATGTACTTGTTTTTGTGCTGCAATCTGCGTCAGCCACCTTTACGCCCGCGTTTCAGGCGGCGATCCCGGACATCCTGCCGGCGGAAGAGGATTATACCCGCGCGCTGTCCTTGTCGCGATTGGCCTATGATCTTGAAAACCTGATAAGTCCCGCTGCCGCCGCTCTGTTGCTGACGGTCGTGAGCTATAGCTGGCTTTTTGTGGGAACGGTTCTGGGCTTTGTCGCGTCTGCGGTTCTGGTTTTCGCGGTAACGGTGCCGCCTGTGGCGGGGCATCAGATCAGCCGGCCCTTCCGCGAAAGGTTGCTGCGCGGCACGCGCATCTACCTCGCCACGCCGCATTTGCGCGGTCTTTTGGCGCTTAACCTTGTTGCGGCTTCGGTGGGGGCTTTCGTGTTGGTCAACACGGTTGTCTTGGTCCGGGTCGGGTATGGGGGAACTGAAACCGATCTGGCCGTTGCAATGGCGTGTTTCGGGGCCGGGTCAATGACGGCCGCGCTGCTTCTTCCGCCTGTGCTTGACAGGATGCCGGACAGGCCGGTGATGCTGGTGGGGGCGGCATCCCTTGTGGGGCTTTCGATAATGGGGACAGTTGTTCTGGCGGTTCTGGACCTGCCGGTATGGCTGATTTTCCTGTGTCTCTGGGCCGTCATCGGGTTCTTTTATTCCTGCGTCATGACGCCCTCGGGACGTCTGCTGCGTCGGTCGGCCCATTCCGAGGATCGCCCGGCGGTGTTCGCGGCGCAATTCGCGCTCAGCCATGCATGCTGGCTTTTGACCTATCCGGTGGCGGGATGGGTGGGGCTGGCGTTCGGTCTGGATGTGGCGCTTGGTCTGCTGGGTGGGATTGCCCTTATCGGGCTGGTGCTTGCGCGTCTTTTGTGGCCAGCGGAAATGACTGGCGAAATCGAGCATGAGCATACGGACCTGCCGACGGATCACCCACATCTGCGCGCGCATCATGGGCAACGGCGGCACGCCCATGTGTTTGTCATAGATGACGAGCATCGCGTCTGGCCCACGCAAGGCTGACCACGGTGAAATCTGGACAATCGCTTGCGGCTGTGACATGGCCACGCCAATCAGGAGAGACCCATGACAACCACTCGCTTCGCCCCGTCCCCCACCGGTTACATCCATGTGGGCAATCTGCGCACCGCGCTGATGAACTTTCTGATCGCGCGCAAGGCGGGGGGCACGTTCATCCTGCGGATCGATGACACCGATCCCGAACGCTCCAAGCAGGCCTATGTCGACGCGATCAAGGAAGATCTGGAGTGGCTGGGCCTGCATTGGGACCGGGTGGAACGGCAGTCCGAGCGGCTGGACCGCTATGCCGAGGCCGCCGACA
>JALQUE010000422.1 GCA_023260815.1 Roseovarius sp. | reverse complement strand
CAGAAGAACGGGTCAGGCGGTGCAGGCGAGCAGCGCGTCGAGATCGAGAGGCGCGTTGGTCATGTCCAGTGCGCCCATGGCATCGCGTGGCCAGTCCTGGGGCGCGCGGTCGCGGTAAAGCTCGACCCCGTTGCCGTCGGGATCGCTGAGATAGACCGCTTCGCTGACGCCGTGATCCGCCGCGCCCTCGATCTCGATGCCGGCGGCGACGACCCGGCGCAGCGCGTCGGCAAGCTGTGCGCGGTCGGGATAGAGAATGGCGGTATGATAGAGACCGGTATGTCCGCGCGGGGCCGCCGTGCGCCCCAGGCTGTCCCAGGTGTTCAGGCCGATATGGTGGTGATAGCCGCCGGCGCCGAGAAAGGCGGCGCTGTCGCCCCACCGCTGTTGAAGGGTAAAGCCGAGCACGCCGGCATAGAACCCGATCGCCCGGTCGAGATCGGCGACCTTGAGATGGACATGTCCGATCTGGGCTTGAGGGTGGATGGGATGTATCATTGGCGGTCCTTTCCTTGCTGTTGTCGCAAAGCTAGGCGCGCCGTGTGTCACCGTGCAATTGGGCAGAATCGGGCAGGATATGTGCGATGATGCGAAGGCGGTCAGTAAGGATTTTGCGGTGATCGGTCTGCGGACAGGGACTGCTGCCTGCGCTGCACCAGACGTTCGAGCGCGTCGGCAAGATGGATTTCCGCGATATTGTAGTCGCCGCGTTCCACGCGGATGCGATGCGCCTCGATCATGACGTCGGCATGAGAGCAGCCAAGCGGCGGTTCGAACCTGTAGCAGGCCAGTTCGATCAGCAGCCCGAGCGGATCCTTGAAATAGATCGAGTCCATGAAGCCGCGATCCTTGGGGCCGGAATGGCCGATGCCGCGTTCGGTCAGCCGTTCGACCGCTTGGGAGAAGGTGGCGTGGCTCACGTTGAATGCGACGTGATGCACGCAGCCCGGGTCCATAGGTGTGCGACTGTGAACGGGTTTGCGATTTTCGTTGGTGAAAATGGTGATCAGGCGCCCGTCACCTGGATCGAAATACAGATGCCCTTCGTCGGGATCATCGAGATTTGGCTGGTCGAAGATGAAGGGCATCCCGAGAACGCCCTCCCAGAAATCAATCGAGGTTTGCCTGTCGGCGCCGGTCAGCGTGATGTGGTGTACGCCTTGTGTCTGCAGTTTGCGCATCGGTGTCTCCTTTTTTACGGGCGTCGCGAGGCTGGCGCAGAAGACGCGATCTTCAGGGCATCGCGCCGACCATTCCCATGATCTGGTAGGTTTCCTGCAGGATTGGGCGGGCAATCGCACGGGCGCGCCCGGCGCCATCGGCCAGGATTCGGTCGATTTCCGACACATCTTTCATCAGGCGGGCCATCTCATCGGAGATCGGGGCGATCCTGTCGACGGCAAGATCGGCCAGCATCGGCTTGAATTCGGAAAAGGGTTTGCCGCCCACGTCACGCATCACCTGTGCGACGCTTTGATCGGACAGGGCGGCGTAGATGTTCACCAGATTGCGTGCTTCGGGCCGGTCCTCCAGCCCGTCGGTATCGGAGGGTAGCGGCTCGGGGTCGGTCTTGGCCTTGCGGATCTTCTTGGCGATCGTGTCGGCATCGTCGGTGAGGTTGATGCGGCTCATGTCCGAGGGGTCGGATTTCGACATCTTCTTGGTGCCGTCGCGCAGGCTCATGACGCGGGTGGCTGTCCCTTCGATCACCGGTTGGGTTTCGGGGAAAAAGGCCACCCCGTAATCATGATTGAACTTGCGGGCGATTTCCTGTGTCAGCTCCAGATGCTGTTTCTGATCTTCGCCCACGGGTACATGGGTGGCATGATAGACAAGGATATCGGCGGCCATCAGCGCAGGGTAGCCGAAGAGCCCCAGACTGGCCTGTTCGGCGTTCTTGCCGGCCTTGTCCTTGAATTGGGTCATGCGCTTCATCCAGCCCATCCGCGCAACGCAGTTGAACACCCATCCCATCTGGGTGTGCTCGGGCACTTGCGATTGGTTGAACAGGATGGATTTCTGCGGATCAAGCCCCGAGGCGATGAAGCCGGCGGCCAGTTCGCGGGTGGCATGGCGCAGTTTCTCGGGATCCTGCCAGACGGTGATGGCGTGCAGATCGACCATGCAGAAGATCGACTCGATCCCCTCGTTCTGGCTGTTGGCGAACCGCTTGAGCGCGCCAAGGTAATTGCCAAGGGTCAGGTTGCCCGAAGGCTGGATGCCCGAAAAGACACGCGGGGTGAAGGCCGCCTCGGCCATGGCTGATCTCCGTGGTGGATTTCTGTGCCTGCCTCGCTTACCCATGGGCCAAAGCCCCGTCAAGGAGAGCCGGCATGAGCAGCCCCCCACATGACCACCCCGTCAATCCGTTGCCGCCCGTCATCGTCGCGCTTTTTCTGGTGATTGTGGGGCTTGAGGCGGTGTTCACCTTGGGTGCGCGCGGGCTGTTGGGAGGACCGGAGGCGGTGGGCTGGCGGCAGGTGGCGATTCAAGATTATGGCTTCAATGCCGATTTATTTGTGTGGATGCGACAGCAAGGCATCTGGCCAATGGAGCATCTCAAGCGGTTCGTGACATATGTTTTCGTGCATGGTTCGTTCACTCATGCGCTGATTGGCGGTGTGATGCTGTTGGCGCTTGGCAAGTTCGTTTCCGAGGTGTTTGCCCAATGGGCGACGCTGGTTCTGTTCGTTGTATCGGCTGTGATGGGGGCGCTGGTGTTCGGTATTTTTGCGCCCGAGCGGCCTTGGCTCATGGGGACGTTTCCCGGTGTCTACGGGCTGATTGGCGGGTTCACCTATCTGATGTGGTTGAAGCTGGGGCAGATGGGGGCCAAGCAATACCGGGCCTTCACCCTGATCGGACTGCTGATGGCGTTGCAGTTGGTCTTTGGGTTGCTGTTCGGTGCGAACAGCACATGGGTCGCCGATGTGGCGGGGTTTGCGTCAGGCTTCGTGCTGTCGTTTTTCCTAGCGCCGGGGGGCTGGGCCAAGATCCGCGCCAAAATCAGGCATCGCTGAACGCTCAGCGGCGGAAGGCCTGACGGAATTCGGACAGGCGGAAGGCGCCGATCAGATGGCCGATGCTGAAATAGCTGACGATACCTGTGAAGACCATGAAAACAAGGGCAAGCCAGCGCAGACCCGGGATGCCGAATACCGGCAGAAGAACAAGATTGCCCCCCCATATCACAGCGCCCATGGCGACCGATGCCAATAGAATGCGCCAGACACGGCGGCGGAAACGGTCATCAAGGCGGGCCACCTCCCCAAAGGGACGCGCGCCGCGGAACAGCAGCCAGACCATGACCCAACCGGCGATCGTGGTGGCGATGGCGGCGGCGATCCAGCCGATCAAGAAGGCAAGACCAACGGCCAGAACCGCATTCACGATCATCGCGACAACGGCATAGCGGAAGGGGCTTTTGGTGTCTTCGCGGGCGAAGAAAAGCGGCTGCAGGATCTTTTGCAGAACGAAGGCCGGAAGCCCCAGCCCGTAGATCGCGACGGCGAGGGCGGTTGCGGCGGTGTCGTCGGTGGTGAAGGCGCCGCGCTCGAACAGGACCGAGACGAGGGGCAGCGGCACGGCGACCAAGGCGACCGCGCAAGGCACTGTCAACGCAAGAGAAATTTCGGCGGCGCGGGAATAGGCATCACGCGCGCCGGATTGGTCATCGACCTTGAGGCGGCGCGACAGATCCGGCAGCAGAACGATGCCCACAGCGATCCCCACGACGCCAAGTGGCAACTGATAGAGCCGGTCTGCCGAATAGAGCCAACTGACCGCCTTGTCATAGTTCGAGGCGACCTGTTGGCCGACCAGAAGATTGACCTGCATGACCCCGCCGGCAAGGGCCGCGGGGATGGCGATCCGGACAAGGCGGGCCATGTCGGGGGTCCATCTGGGACGGGTCGGCAGGATGCGGAACCCGGCGCGGCGGGCGGCGATCCAGACCAGAGCAAGCTGTGCCATGCCTGCAAAAGGTATTGTCCAAACAAGGGCTTGCACGACTGCGCCGCCGGTTTGGGCGGCGAAAATCATGGCGGTGACCAGCATCACGTTCAGCAGAACGGGCGCGGCGGCGGCGGCGGAGAAACGGCCTGCGGCGTTCAGCACGCCTGAGAACAGTGCAGCCAGAGAGATGAACAGGATATAGGGAAAGACAATGCGTCCGAACTCCACGGTGAGATCGAAGCGGGCGTCGCCGGCAAAGCCCTCGGCGGTGGCCCAGACCAGTGCGGGCATGAAGATCATCGACAGGCCGGTGAGCATCAAGAGGACCAGAGCAAGGCCCGACAATGCCTGTGAAGCGAACTGCTCGTGATCTTCGTGCCCTTCATACTTCTTTGAAAACATTGGAACAAATGCCGCGTTGAAGGCGCCTTCGGCAAAGAAGCGGCGGAACATGTTGGGCAGGCGGAAGGCGGCGACGAATGCATCCATCAGCGCGCCGGGGCCGAGATAATTGGCGATCAGCACGTCGCGCACAAAGCCCAGAACCCGGCTGAGAAGGGTCCAGCCGCCGACGGTCAGGACACCGGAAAGCAGGCGGACGGGTTTCATGGTTGCGGGCCTCGGGTTGGGGCGGGTGCGGCAAGGAGTAGCCCATCGCACGAGACGGGGAAAGGGGCAGACGCGGCGCGGGCGCGCGAATCAGGGTTAATCGCCTGAAAAGGCGTCAAAAAGCCGGATCGGCATCGCGTCGGTATACCGTCGGTATCGCGTCGGTGCGGGATCGGTCCGAAGCACCGGACGATCAGAGGTTAACGCACCGCGCGGCCCAAAGGGGGCCAGCGCGGGACGCTGGCCCTGTCAGAGGATCTCACACAGTTTGCGGCGCTGGATCTTGCCCGATGGTCCCTTGGGCAGTTCCGGCAGGAAATGCACCCGGTCGGGGGATTTGAAGACCCCCAGCTTGGTGGTGCAGATCGCGATCAGATCGGTCTCGGAGAGAGCGGAGCCTTCGCGGATCGCCACCGCGGCTTCGACCCGTTCGCCGTAGCGGTCACAGGGGCGGGCAAAGGCCGCGGCCTCGATGATGTCGGGATGGGAATAGAGCGCCTCATCGACTTCGCGGGGGGCGATGTTTTCACCGCCCTTGATGATCAGTTCCTTGAGACGGCCGGTGACGAAGAAATAGCCGTCTTTGTCCTGCCGCCCCAGATCGCCGGTGCGCAGCCAGCCATCAGGTGTGAAGGTATCGGCGGTGGCCTGAGGGTTCTTGAGGTATTCGATCATCACGTTCGGCCCGCGCACGGCAATCTCGCCTTCCTGATCGGGGCCGATCGGCTGAAGGTCCGGCCCGAGGATCGCGGCCTCGTTGCCATAGGGGATGCCGGGAGAGCCGATCTTGCGCACACCGGGGGGCAGCGGATTGGACAGGATCTGTGCTGCGGTTTCGGTGAGGCCCATGGTTTCCACGATGGGAACGTCGAAGCGGGTCTCGAATGCGGTCTGCACATCCGGGGCCAGCGGCGAGGAGGCCGAGCGCCCGAAGCGCAGCTGCGCCTTGACCGAAGCGGGTGGATCAAGGTCGGAATGCAGCAGGTGCGAGATGATCGTCGGCACCACGGAAAACCACGTAGCTTTTGTCTGTTCGGCCCAGTCCCAGAAACGGCTGGCTGAGAACCGCGAGCAAAGCGCCAGCGATCCGCCAGACACAAGCGAGCCCATGACCGATACGCACAGCCCGTTGATGTGGTAGATCGGCAGCACGCACAGCCCCCGGTCGTCCGGGGACAGATCATGCGCAATCGACGGCGTCCAGCCGCCCGCCAGAAGGCTGGCATGGGTGTGGACGACGCCCTTGGGCTGTCCGGTGGTGCCGGAGGTATACATCAACAGAGCATGGTCCGAGGGCGCCAGCGGTGGCAGGTCCGTGGATGTCTCGGGGGATGTATCTGGGGCGTCCGTCGGGGTCAGGCGCGTGACGGAGAGATCCCGTGCGGCATCGCTGAAGAGATCCATCGCGCTGTTGTCGACGAAGGCAAAGCGCGCCTCGGAATGGTCGAGCGCATAGGCGATGGCATCGCGCCCGGCGGCCAGATTGATCATCGTGGCGCGGAAGCCGCCGACCAAAGTGCCATACAGCGCCTCGATCGCGGGGCGGCCATTGGGCATCACGATGGCGATGCTTTCGCCTTTCTGCGCGCCGCTGGACAGCAGCAGGCCGGCGATCCGGTGGGCGGTGGCGCGCAGCGTCGGCCAGTCGAGCGTGTCGCCGGTTTCAGGAAAGACGAAGGCGGTGCCGCCTGTCTGTGCGCGGGCGTCGATCCAGTCTCGGACCGTGCCGGCGGGCGGGACGGTGCGGGACAGGATCATTTACCAGCATCCGCCCAATACGCGGCGAAGATGTCTTCGACCGACGGTTCGACGGGGGGGATTTCGCGGACGATCTTGGTGGTCTGCATGAAATGCCGCCAGTTCAGATTGTCGTCGATCGAGTTGCCGCCCCAGCTTCCGCAGCCCATCGACAATGAGAAGGGCATCCCGTTGTTGAAGGCGCCGCCGGTGGCGAAGCAATGCGCCTGATTGACGATGACGCGGCAGGTGGGGATCGTTTCGCCCAGATGGAGCGCGCGGTTTTCATCGGCGCTGTGCAGGCCGATGGAATGGCCCGCGCCCTGATGTTCGAGGATGCGGCTGGCGATTTCGGCGGCGTCCGAGAAATCGGCGGCGCGATAGAGGGCGACCACACGGCTGAGTTTCTCGCCCGAGAGGGGATGGTCCGGGCCGATGCCCTTTGTCTCGACGGCCAGAAAACGCGTGTCGGCAGGCACCTGCCCGGTCAGGCCAAGAGCGTCGATCATCACGTCGGCGTCCTGCGCGATGACCGAGCGGCTGAGCTTGCCATCGGGCCAGAGCCGTTCGACGATCTGCGCCTCGCCGCTTGCGGGGATCAGCGCGCCGCCGTGCCGGGCCATTGCGGCGACAAAGGCGTCATAGACCGCGTCCACCACCACCAGAGCGTTTTCGGATGAACAGGATGTGGCGTTGTCGAAGGTCTTGGAGGCGGCGATCTTTTGGGCGGCGGCGTCCAGATCGGCGGTGTCGTCCACGATCACGGTGACGTTGCCCGCGCCCACGCCGATCGCGGGGGTGCCGCAGGTATAGGCGCGGCGCACATTGTCCTGACTGCCGGTGACGACCACGAGATCGGATTGTTCCAGCATCCGCTGGGTTTTATCCTTCGATCCGGGGGGCGGGACCATCTGCACGAGGTCATGATCCAGCCCGATCTTGTCGAATTCGGCGTGGATGTAGCCCAGAAGCATCTCACAGGCGGGGACGCCCTTGGGGGAGGGCGACAGCACGATGGCGTTGCCGCATTTCAGGGCGTTGATGATGTTGTTGGCCGGGGTCGCGGCGGGATT
>JALQUE010000271.1 GCA_023260815.1 Roseovarius sp. | reverse complement strand
TGCAGACACTCGAAATAGGCCATTTCCGGCTCGTAGCCCGCTTCCACGAGGGTCTCAAAGCCCATGCGGATCAGCTCAACGAGGCCACCGCAAAGAACCGCCTGCTCACCGAAGAGGTCGGTTTCGCACTCTTCGCGGAAGTTGGTCTCGATGATGCCCGAGCGGCCGCCACCGATGGCCGAGCAATAGCTCAGACCGATTTCCAGAGCACGACCCGACGCGTCGTTATGCACCGCCACGAGGCAGGGCACGCCGCCGCCCTTCGTGTATTCGCCGCGCACGGTGTGACCCGGACCCTTGGGCGCCATCATGATGACGTCGATGCCCTCTTTCGGCTCGATCAGGCCGAAATGCACGTTCAGGCCGTGGGCAAAGGCGATTGCAGCACCCGGCTTGATGTTGTCATGCACATATTTGCGGTAGGTTTCCGCCTGCAATTCGTCAGGCATGGTGAACATCATCACGTCACACCATGCGGCGGCCTCGGCGATACCTTTGACCTCAAGGCCTTCGGCTTCGGCCTTCTTGGCGCTCTTGGAGCCTTCGCGCAGGGCGACACACAGGTTCTTGGCTCCCGAGTCGCGCAGGTTCAGCGCATGGGCATGACCCTGGCTGCCATAGCCAAGAATGGCGACTTTCTTGTCCTTGATCAGGTTGATATCGCAATCACGATCGTAATAGACGCGCATGGCGGTCTCCTCTCGGTTCTGGTTTCTATGCCGCGAGATTAGCCATCCACCCCCAAAAGACGGTGCAAATACCACTGTTATTCACAAAATAATGCTGTAACTATTCGTGTATCTTTATTATTGTGAAAATACCATGCTCGACGATACGGACAGACGCCTTCTGCGACACTATCAGCATGACGCCACGCTTGGCCCGGCCGAATTGGCCGAACTGGCCGGTATCACTCCGGCGACCTGCGCGCGTCGGCTGGACAAGCTGCAAAAATCGGGGGTCATACGGGGCAATCATGCGGTGATCGACTGGCGGGCGCTTGGTTATGCCGTGGAAGTTTCGCTGCGGATCACACTCGACAAGACCCAACCGCGCGCCTTTGATGAATTCATGGACGCCGCCCGGCAGGTGCCCGATGTCGTGGAAATCCAGACCTTCCTTGGCCGCGTGGACGTACGCCTGTCAGTCATCGCGCGGGACATGGCGCAGTATCAACAGGTGTATCGCAGCAGCATCCTCACCCTGCCTCATATCGCCGATATCGAGGCCTTGATGCATGTCGCACGGATCAAATCCGACGAGGTTCTCCCGTTATGACCGATCTCGACACCATCGATCGCCTGATCTTGCGCGAACTCAGTCGGGACGCCACACAGGCGGCCAGTGTTCTGGGGCGCAAGCTGGGGCTGTCTCAGCCCGCCACGTGGCGACGGATCAAACGGCTGCGCGAGGCCGGTGTGATCAAGGGACAGCGACTGGATCTGGATAACGAGAAGCTGGGGTTCGGCGTGACTGTTTTTCTGGGCATCAAGCTGGCCACCACGGGGCGCGTCAGCCTTGACGATTTCGAACGCGCCGTTTCGGCCATTCCCGAAGTGCAGACTGTCGAGCATATTCTGGGGCTTTACGACTACCGCTTGCGGGTCGTGGCCCGCGACATATCGGATTTTGAACGCGTCTTGCGCCGACGTCTCATGACATTGCCCGGGGTCGGCGATGTGGAGGCCAATGTTCTGCTCAGCGAAGAGCGTCGCCCCGGCCCGATCGGGTGACCGCCGCGACATTTTGGGCAGCATTATTGCATGGGCACCGGGCCTTCCCAAATCTTGGCCATACCGAACATCTGAACCGTATGACCTCACAGGGAATAGCCGATGACCACAAGACGCAATTTCTTCATCATGTCCGCCCTCGCATTCGCCGCAAGCCCTGCGCTGGCGCAGTTTACCGGCCCCAGCGAACAGGGCGTGCAGTCGAGCGTACAGGATGCGCTGGATGCGCGCATCGGCGCTTACATGACGCTGGAAGGGTATATCACCCACCATCTGCGCGAGGATTACTATCGCTTCACAGATGGCATGAACGAGATTCGCGTGGAAATTCCGCAATCCGTGTTTGCGGGTCGCCCGATCGGATCCAACGACCGTGTGCGACTGCGGGTCGAAGTCGACCGTGGGCTGATCGGTCGCTATCTCTGGGTCGAGGCGCTCGAAATTCTGTAGCGCTTGCGGCTGGTCTTCAAAGGCCCTGTTTGCGGATGCGGGGGAGTGCTGCGCAAACGGGGCCTGTTACGTCGGTATTCCCAAGTAGACTTTGCCTTTGCTTTCGCTTCAAGCTAGCACTTGGGCCAATTCTGATAGGAGACCCCGCATGACCGCCCTTCTGGATACCGTAGACCCTGATGGACTGCTGGAATACTCGGTGGTGTTCACCGACCGGTCGCTCAACCATATGAGCCAGAGCTTTCAGCAGGTGATGCGCGACATCTCGGACATGCTGAAAGACGTCTACAAAGCCGATGCCGTGGCGCTGGTGCCCGGCGGAGGAACCTTTGCGATGGAGGCCGTCGCACGCCAGTTCGGCACAGATGCCCACGCCCTGATCGTGCGCAATGGCTGGTTCTCCTTCCGCTGGAGCCAGATTTTCGACGCCGGGAAATTCACTTCGGACACAACGGTCTGCATGGCCCGCCAGACAGGTAACGGACCGACGGCGCCGTTTGCCCCTGCCCCCATCGACGAGGTGACGGCCAAGATCCGCGAAGCGCGGCCCGACGTTGTCTTCGCCCCGCATGTGGAGACATCCGCAGGGCTGATCCTGCCCGATGCGTATATCGCCGCGCTGGCCGATGCCGCGCATGAGGTGGGTGCGCTGATGGTGCTGGATTGCATCGCCTCGGGCTGTGCGTGGGTGGACATGAAAGCCACCGGCGTGGATGTGCTGATTTCGGCGCCGCAAAAGGGCTGGTCGGCCTCTCCTTCGGCGGGTCTGGTGATGATGTCGGACCGTGCCGTGGACCGACTGGACAAGACAGCTTCGAACAGTTTCGCCATCGACCTGAAAAAATGGCACGATATCATGAAAACCTATGAAAACGGCGGTCACGCCTATCATGCGACGATGCCGACCGACGCGCTGCGCGCGTTCCGCGACACGATGATCGAAACGCGCGATTATGGCTTTGACAAGCTGTGCGACGCGCAATGGGCCTTGGGCAACGGCGTGCGTGCGATGCTGGCGGATAAGGGTGTGACCTCGGTTGCGGCGCAGGGCTTTGGCGCGCCGGGCGTGGTGGTCAGCTATACCAATGACCCCGCCATCCAGAACGGCAGCAAGTTCGCCGCCGAAGGGATGCAGATTGCGGCGGGCGTGCCGCTGCAATGCAACGAACCCGAGGGGTTCCGCACCTTCCGGCTGGGGCTATTTGGGCTGGACAAGCTTTACGATGTTCCGGGGTCTCTGGCACGGCTCAGGACGGTCATCGACAAAGTTCTGTAACGCGCGGCGTGTCAGGCGTTACCGCCTGCCGCGCGGACTCACCCGCGCGCGCCAAGTCCCAGTTGCATAAGGGTCTTGCGCACCGGCGCCAGCGAATAGATGGCGTTCAGCGTCATGCCGCGCGCATCACGCAGCGGTTGGGCGTGCATCATCGATGCCCGGTTCAGCAGGTCGATGCCCTTCACCCTTGCCGTAACCTCAAGATGGCGGCGGCGATGATATGTGTCCAGCATTGCCGCATCGCCCAGACGGTCGGGCGCCGCTTCGGCCAACTCCAGCAGCACGCGCATGTCACCCAGGCTCATGTTGAGGCCCTGCGCGCCGATCGGTGGCACCACATGGGCGGCCTCGGCCACGAGGGCCACACGTTCGGCGGACATACGCTCTGCAAGCTGGCTGATGATTGGCCAAACGGTGCGGCGCGACACCAGCGTCAGAGGGCCGAAAAGAAGGCATGAGCGTTCGTTCATCGCCGCTTCGAAGTCAGCGACGGGCAGATCGGCAAGGCGCTGCGCCTCGGGGCCATCTTCCATCCAGACAATCGCTGACGAGGGCCGCCCGTCGTGATCCGGCAACGGCACGAGCGTGAAGGGCCCACCCGAGCGGTGAATCTCGGTCGATACGTTTTCATGGGGGATCGCATGGGTGACCGCAAAGGCCAAAGCCTTTTGGCCATAGCGCGTGGTCTTCACGGAAACGCCGGCCGCCTCCCGCACGGGGGAATTACGCCCATCCGCCGCAATCACAAGGCGGCAGCGCACTTTGCTTGCATCGCTCAGCCCGACATGCGCTTGCGTTTCCCGCGTCAAAAGCGAGGCGACGCCAACGCCAGGGCGGAAGTCGACCGTGTCGAGACCCTCGAGATGCGCAACCATTTCCCGACGCAAAAGCCAGTTGGGCAGGTTCCAGCCAAACGGCTGATCCGAGATATCGGCGGCATCAAATTCCTTGGTGATCCGTGGCTTGGCCAATTTGCCACCTGCATCGACGATGCGCATGATCTGTAGGCTGGCCGCGTAGGGTGCCACCCTGTCCCAAAGCCCCGCACGATCGAGAAGCTGCTGAGCGGGCTGCAGAAAGGCCGTTGTGCGCAAGTCTGATCCGGCCGCATCGCGCACGGTGATCGGGGCGGCGGGATCGACGCAAAGGACTGAAAACCCGGCGGTTCCGAAAACGGCTGCGGCGGTCAGGCCGGCAACGCCCCCGCCAGACACAAGGATGTCATACTCTGCAGCGCTCATTTCAGCGTCCTTTCGTGGCGTTTCCGCCGACCGCTTGCCTGGCCCCGCAGTCAGCCGCGAGAGATCACAAGCAATGCAATCCAGATCACCGGCACCATTGCCAAGGCAGGGATATAAAGACCCGGAATACCCCAAAGCGCAATGCTGACGCCCCATGTCGCCAAAAAGCCAAGGACGGCCAGAAGGATCGGAATGGCCGCCGCTTCATCAGGATCGCGGGCGTCAATGTCAGACAGATGGGTATCGGTTTGGGCAATGGTCATATGCGACGGTTCCTTTCGTTGCTTGCCCTCTAAAATATCACTGACGCCCAGAGTGCAAAGGCACATATCGCCGCAGAACCAGGATCAGATCACTCCGGACAGGAACGCGCTGAGGTCATCTGTATGATGATGGATATGGTCGGCTGCATGTTTCCGGGGCGCGACATGGACGGTCCGCATACCCATGGCATGAGGTTGGGCCAGATTGCGCGGCTCGTCCTCGAACATCGCGGCGCGCGCGGGCGTCAGGCCATCGCGTGCAAAGACCGCATCGAACGCT
>JALQUE010000260.1 GCA_023260815.1 Roseovarius sp. | reverse complement strand
CTTGATCAGGATCGCCGGGATCGACCCGCCAAAGATGCCGCCCTTGTAGACGCCCAGCAGAAGCAGGATGCCTGTGATCGGCTGCATTGCGAAGGTGAACGGCAGGGTCAGCGCCACGGCCATGGTCGCCGACATTCCCGGGATCGCGCCGCCGATCACACCGATCACGACGCCGCCGAACAGGGCAAGGAAAGATTCGACGTTGCCGACAAGGGCAAGTCCGGCAAGCAGGCTGTCTACAAAGCTCATGGAAGCCTCACGATATTGCCCTGCGGGATCGCAACCCCGGCGACATGGGCGAAAAAGGCATAAAGTGCCAGCGGCACCACGACGGCGCAGATCAGGGCCGCGACAGGATGGCGCGTGCGGACCAGAAAGGCCGAAGCAGCGAAGGCCAGCATGCAGGTCCAGACCATGCCAAGACGCGGCAGCAGGATCATCGTACCGGCCATGATCGCCGCCATTCCCAGCAGCCGCAGCCACGCCATTGGTGCGTCGGCGGACGGCTCGTTGAGTGGGGTCGGATCATTGCTGCCGCTCAGGCCCGCGACGATCAGCCCAAGACCCACAAGCGCGGTAAACCCCGCCAGCGTGTAGGGCCAGAAAAGCGGCGACAGGATGATGTTGCGGACATTGCTGGGGGATGCCACCCATTCGGGTATGGCGACGAAAATCAGAAAGATCGCGGCGATACATGCGCCGAACCCCAATTGCAATTGCACGGTCCTGTTGGTCACGTGATCCCTCCCTCAAGGTATCACGCCGGGCCTTGCGGGGCCCGACGTGTGGTCTTCGGATGTGCCGATGGCTCAGCCTTCGATGCGCATGCCCAGGTCGTCAACCAGTTTGCGGAAGGTGTTGTACTGGGTCTCGATGAACGCGTTGGCCTCGGCCGGATCCATCAATTTGATCACCGATCCGCGGGCCGTCATCTTTTCCAGGAAATCCGCATCCTGTGTGGCTTCGGCCATCCATTCGCCCCACTGGGCGGACACATCGTCCGGCAGGCCTGCAGGGCCAGCGATCCCGGTCCAGCCAACCAGCTGATGCAGCGCCGGTTTGCCGAGATCGGCGGCGGTGGGGGCGTCGAAGCCTTCCACCGGCTCGGCGGTGGTCACAAGAATGACCTTGAGCTGTTCATTGGTCACGAAACTTGCCAGCGCCGACGAGTTGGTGCAGATGAAGGTCGCCGTGCCATTCAGAACCGCTGTGGCCGCAGCCCCGCCGCCCTTCAGCGGGATATGGGTGGCCTGGTTCAGCGGGTCTTCGATGCCGAATTCACGCAGCACCATCGCGCCTGCAAGATGCAGAAGCGAACCCACGCCCGACGAGCTGTAGGTGACTCCGCCTTCTTTCACCTTGGTGATCAGGTCATCCATGTTCTCGATGCCCGACGAGGGGTTCACCGCGCAGGCGACCGGGTTGATCTCGTAGACGGTGACAAAACGGAAATCATCCAGCGTGTAGGGCAGGGTGGCTTTCATCGCGGGGTTCACTGAATGCGAGCCGACCCGTGCGAAAAGCATCGTGTAGCCATCGGGTTTGGCATTTTGTACCGCGACCGATCCCGTGGCGCCTCCCGCGCCCGTGACATTGGCCATGATCAAAGGTTTGCCGACAGCGGTCCCGAGCGGTTCGGCGATGGTGCGCGCGGAAATGTCGGTTGCGCCACCAGCACCGTAGGGAATGATCATGTTGATCGGGCGCTCTGGATATTCGGCAAGCGCCACTCCTGCCGACAGGCCTGCCATCAGCGCGGTGCTCGTGAAGATTGTCTTGAGTTTCATAATGTTCCTCCCTTTTTTAATGGACTGCGCCGATCATAACACGGAAGTCCGCGCGCCCTTGACTTCGTATATCTTTAAGGGGAGCTTAATAGAAGAAATATTCAATTACAGAAAATGTAAGTTTTACTAACGGAACGGACATCGATGTCTATCAGAATGCTCCGCACCCTGATTGCGGTGGATGAAAACCGGACCTTCAGCGCGGCGGCGGATGTGGTGCATGTCACGCATGCCGCGGTCAGCCAACAGATGCGCGCGTTGGAGGAAGAGTGGCAGGTCACGCTGTTCGACAGGTCACGGCGTACCCCGGAACTGACTCCCACCGGGCGCGCGATCGCGGCCAAGGCGCGCGAGGTGGTGCGGGCCTATGACAATATCGTGCCATCGGTCATCAGCGGCGAAAGCCTTGAGGGCGAGGTTGCGCTTGGCGCTGTGCCGACCACCTTGATCGGGCTGGCGCCCTTGGCGGTGTCCTTGCTGAAATCGGGCTATCCCAAATTGCATGTGCGGCTGTTCCCGGGACTGACCACGCATCTTCTGTCACAGATCGAACGCGGCGCGATCGACGCCGCGATCGTGTCGCGGCCGGTGATCGTGCCGCGCGATCTGGAATATCGCGAGATCGCAGAAGAGCCGCTTCAGCTGTTGGCGTCTCAGGATGCGGACAGCGAGGATGCCGTCGAGTTGCTGACCACGCGGCCCTTCATCCGCTTCAATCGCGATGCGGTCGTGGGGCGGCAAATCGAATCCTGGCTTCAGGAACAGGGCATTCGCGTCCATGAATCCATGGAGTTAGAAGGGCTTGAAGCCATTTCGAGCATGGTGTTGGCCAATCTGGGCGTGTCGATCGTGCCGGAAAGCTGTGTGAAAACCTGCAATCCGTTGCCGCTCAAGCGTTTGCCGCTTGGCCCTGATGCGCCCACCCGACATCTGGGCCTGATCTTTCGCCGGGATCATCCGCGCCACCGGGTGATGGCGGGGCTGGAGGCGGCCTTGTTGGAGGCTGTGCAACTGGGCGAGTTTCATCCGGCAGACAGCAGGGATACAGCGCAAGAATGACCTCGGAACAGATCGCTTTCGTCGTGGTGGGTGCGGCAGCCGGCGGGTTTATCAATGGACTTGCGGGCTTTGGCACGGCGTTGTTTGCACTTGGCTTTTTCCTCAGCGTGATGCCACCGCCACAGGCCGTTGCGGTGACGGTCGTTCTGTCGGTGATCAGCGGCATTCAGGGGCTTTGGGTGGTACGCGGCGCGATCTGGGAACGTCCCCGCCGGTTGATGCGGTTCTTGCTGCCCGGGCTTTTGGGCATCCCGCTTGGGATCATCACGCTGGCGGTGATCGACGCACGGACCCTGAAACTGATTATCGCCGGTTTTCTGGTGCTTTACGGCGGGTTCTTCAGCCTGCGCCGTGCCTTGCCGCGCTTTGAACGTCCAACCCCTGTGATGGACAGTGGCGTCGGATTTCTGGGCGGAATTCTGGGGGGTGCTGCGTCGCTGTCTGGGGCGCTGCCGACCATGTGGTGCTCGATGCGGCCATGGCCCAAGGCCGAGACGCGCGCCGTTCTGCAACCTTTCAACGTGATCATTCTGGCGGTGACCACGGCGATTCTGGCGTTGCGGGGCGCGTATGATGCGACCACGCTGTTGTTCATCGCGGTCGCCATACCTTCGACCATGATCGCGGCGCAGATCGGTATTGCGGTGTTCAAGCGCCTGCCCGATGATCTGTTTCGGCGGCTTTTGATCGCGATGTGTTTCCTGTCCGGCGTCATCCTGATGGCGAGAGAATTGATATGAAGATCGACCGCATCACCGTACATGTGTTCCGCGCGCCCACGCCGCGGCCTGTGGCCACCTCGTTCGGGGTGATGCGTGATCGTCCTGCGGTGTTTGTTCGTCTCAGCGATGGCGAGGGTGCGCATGGCTGGGGCGAGATATTTGCCAACTGGCCCGCCGCCGGAGCCGAGCATCGCGCCCGCTTGCTGATGGAGGATATGGCCGATCTGGTGCTGGGCCGCGAGGTTGTGACGCCAGACCAGATGTTCGATGCCCTGACACAGCAGACCCATATCCGCGCGCTGCAATGCGGTGAATGGGGGCCCTTCCG
>JALQUE010000257.1 GCA_023260815.1 Roseovarius sp. | reverse complement strand
AGGAAGGAGAGATCACCCCCGAGAAGTGGAGGGGAGCCAACCTGGTAGTTGGAACCGAACCCCCCCATCACCCCTTTACACCTTGCTATGGATGGGAGACTCCAGTAAAATGTATGATCGTCTCGAAATCTCGCATCAGTTGCAAGGTTGAGAGGAAGACCAAAATGCCTAGAGCCACATGATGACTCCCGGCGAGCAGCCACACCCATACTTGGGAAAAAGGGGACTACAAAGACACTACTTTCCATCCTGAGTTGTACCGGGACCCCCTCATCGAGGGTTGCATGGGACCGCGTACATACCCCTGAAAGATGGAGCCGTCTTTTACCATGCCAAACTCTTTTACATGCATGGAGAGAGGAGCGAGGCGTGCAAGTATGTTGTAATAGACAAATGTATCATGAATGGCTCTGTGGAAAAACCTCCAAGCAGCGGTGTGTGCAATTCTGGCCTTGACTGCACTTTCTGGGCACAGGAAAGCAGGAGGAGAAGCAATTACAAGTTTTGTACTGGTGTGCAGAGGGAGAGTCAAACAGCAGCCAGCCAATCCAGCCCATCCAGCCACCAGCGGCAGGATCATCAGCAATCGCATGATGGGCACCTCCTTGGTCATGCAGCGTTCTTACCTGTCAGGTGGGAACCATCCCCCGCATCCGTCAAGGCGTCCGGCAGGAATTTGCCGACCACCCAGACGCCGCAAACCCGGCCATAAACCTGGCCAAACAAGCCACCGCGCCGCAAATCCTCACACCCCCGTGATCGCCCCCTGACATCGTCCACCCCTCTGCCTACGTCTTGGGTATGACGAAAGGAGGCATGGTATGGACAGACTGAGCTTGTATCTCACCCTCGCCACCGGCCCCGTCACGACGGGCGTGCTTGTCATTGCTGCGATGAGCATGGGATATTACGGCTGGCCGGTGATCGGCACGATGGCGGCCATAGGGTTTCTGTTGGCGTGGCCAACGGCGTATCTGGTCTCGCGCCGGATCAAGCGCAAAGATCCGGATTTCGACCATACCCGCGAAGACGACACCGGCGTGATCCCCGATCCCAAGGCGCCGGAAGTCTGATCAAAACTCCGGCCGCGCAGAGCGTCTTGGCACATATATAAGTCGTCGCTCTGCGGTCGCGGTCTATCCTGACGGTGCCGGCCAACAGGCCTGCAAGACGGCCCCTGTTGCACGTCTCATGCGGCCACGACCGGCCCCCCGGTCCATAGACCGAGCGCACCAAAAGGCAGCGCAATCGCGCGACGCGGCCCTGAAGACGGAACCACTTTCCGATGTCCCTTTCAGTGGCCTGTCACGCATGTCCGGTGCTGGGGGGGCGGGCACACTCTGGCGCGTCTCTCGATGGTCGCCTCAAGCCCGAATCATGGCCATGAACCGAGCCTTTTTTTGTGGATTCGGTGGAATGTCGTGCGCACGCAAAAATCGGCGCAGAAATTCAATTTTCTCTAATAGGTTGATCAATTCTCAGGATGAGATGGATACCGGCGTTCCCAAGCGCCCCGCTTAGTCCAGAGTTTCCAATAATAAAATAATACTGGTCCGGCGCCATGTGCCGAAACAGCCATGGGTGATTATTCGCATGTGTAGACAGAAGATATTATCCGTGTTCTATAGATAACGTTAATGTTCATTAGTTGTTTACGGTAATGGTTCAAAGTTTAACACCATCTGTCACGGCGCAGGCCGCGGCACCGCCAGCGGTGCTGCGCGGCTTCGGCACTCTATTCCGGGGTCCGCCGGTCGTGGCGCTGGCGATGGTGGCGTGGTCGGCGGCGGCGTCTGCCGAGACGTTCCGCGATTGGCGATCCGACTGCCCGGGTGACGGGTCCGGTTGCATGCTGGCGACGAACGTTGCGGACTCAAAGAATGCCTGGCTGGCCGGTCTGCTTGTAAGCCCTGAGGCGGATGGCACCTCGGGCATCATGAAGATCCTCGTGCCGCCCGGTGTGCATCTGGCCTCTGGACTTTTTGTTGGTGTGGGCAAGGGCAAACCGCGCCAGGCCGAATTCCAGCGCTGCTCTGACCAAGCTTGCCTTGCGACCCTGGATCTCGACGCATCCCAAATAATGGCCCTGCGCCGCGCCACGCGGGCGCAGATCGTCTATCGCCCCCGCAGCACAACCGCGCCGGTCCGTGTGCAAGCCTCGCTCATGGGCTTTACGGCCGCACTCGCCCACACGATGGGGGCCGTGCAATGATCCATGGCTTGCCCTTTTTCGCGGGCCTCGCCCTGCGGGCGGTCGCAACCGTCGCCTTCCTTCTGGTCGTGGCCCCCGGCACCGCACATGCACAGAGTTTTTCGCTCGCCGGGATCGCCTTCGAGGAGTCGAGCTACCTCGAACCCGAGGAATTGCAGCAGGTCGCGGCGCGTTACGTCAATCGCCCGATCACCTTCACGGACCTGCTCCGCTTCGTGGATGAGGTCAACGTGCTTTACCTTGCGGCGGGTGCGCCCACGGCCCAAGCCGTTCTTCCGCCGCAGGACATTCGCGATGGCGTGCTGCGCGTGGCGCTGGTCGAGGCGGTCGTCGACCGGGTCCTGATCGAGGGCAACAGGACCACCTCCGAAGCGTTCCTGCGCCGCAACCTGTCCCTGCAGGAAGGACAGAAGCCCGATTTCGTCCAGCTCGAGCGTGATCTGATCCTCTTCGATATTGCGCATGACATCCGCCCCCGGCTCGGTTTCGGATCCGGGCAGGAAACCGGCACAACCGATGCGACGATCAAGATCGAGGAACCCAACCGGTTCGAGACGGTGATCTCGATCGACAATTTCGGCCGCCCTGAAACCGGCGAATTGCGCAGCTCGGTTTTCCTGCGCTGGAACAGCGTGACCGGTGTGCGCGACAGCCTGTCCCTGCAGGCCGAGGCCACGGAAGGCGCGCGGTCGTTTTCGATTGGCTATTCGCGCCCGGTGGGGCCCGGTGGCGGGCGTTTGACAGCCGGGGTCGGCGTCTCCAATTCCGAGATCATCAGCGGTCCGTTGGTTCCCATCGATATCGAATCCGACAGTGTCAGCGCGACGGTCGGCTATCGCCGCCCGATCCGGATCCGTGAGGACAGCCATATCATCCTTGATGCCGGCATCGGCTTTGAGCAGACGGACTCCAGCACGACCGGACTGCCCTTCGCCGATATCTCGATCAACGATGCCTGGGTGTCCGCCGCCTATACGCGCCGTTTCACAAAGGCGCAGCTGAGCGTCAGCCTGGGGTTGCGGGCCGGCAATGCCGATGCCTTGGGAACCAGCGAAACCGAGGGGTCATTCTGGCTCCTTTATGGTCAGGGCAGCTATTTGCGCCCCCTCGGCAGATCGCTGTTCTACGAGGCAAATCTCCGCTATCAGCACGCCCCCGATCAGAATCTGCCGGTCGCGCGGCTTTTCTCGGTCGGCGGTGTCGGCTCGGTGCGGGGCTATCCCAACAACATACGCTCGGGCGACAGCGGCGTGGTGCTGAACCAGCAGGTGTCCTTGCAGAACCCGGTCCGGCTGGGCAACCGGATCACGGCGCGGCCCTTCGTCTTCCTCGACGCCGCGGTCGTGGTGCCTTTCCGCACCGTGGGCGGTTTCGACAACGACCAGGACCTGCTGGCCTCGGTGGGGGCAGGGGTCACGATTTCACACAGCGAACGCTTCAATCTGGTGGCCATGGTGGGTGTGCCTCTCGTGGACACACTGGGCTTCAAAGACTCCGGCGAGGCCCAGTTCTACGTGGGGGCGGATAT
>JALQUE010000037.1 GCA_023260815.1 Roseovarius sp. | reverse complement strand
TGCAGCGCGTTACGACGAATTTCGAAGCCTCCGACGAGGTCATGGCGCAACTGGCCGCGGAATCAGCGCCGCGGGACGGTAGGTGGTCTGTGGGGGGCGATCTGGGCCAAGGCTTTTCGAAAAGCCTTGGGCAAGCGCCTTCGAAGGCGCTTGGCGCGTTGAGCAAGGCGATGGACAAGGGGCGGCCCGGGTCCGGGTGTCAGAGGTCGAGGGCGCCTTGTGCGGTGTGATCCCGCAGGCGCAACGCGGCTTCGATGGAGACGATCTGGATGCGGGAGACGGGATCGGAGCCGTCAATCTGGAACGGGCCGGCGGCGGATTTGGCGATCATGGTGCGTTTCGGCCCGGTCAGGGTGAGGGACATCCCGATCTTGGCCTGTTCGGGTTCGATCATGCCGCGCAGCACTGCAAGATTGTCGCCTTAAAACAGGTGATTGCCCAGTGCCGCCTCTGTCCGGCGCACCCAGATGAGGGGGGGTAGTCGTTGAGATGCAGGTTGAGCGGCGTTGGACCTCGTGGGCAATGGCCGAGAGCGCAGGGCGCCAAGGCCGCGCGGGTTTGACGCCGCGCGGCCCCGAGAAGCCCCTTGCACCCTCCCGGTGAGGGAGGGGCGCACGGGGGCGGTCAGGCTGTCCAAGGGGCGGTTACTTGGGCAACAGCACCTTGTCGATCACGTGGATCACGCCGTTGCTGGCGATGATATCGGCGGTCGTGACATTGGCACCATTGACGCGCACACCGGTGCCGTATTTGCCGCCGCGCCCGTCGATATGCACGGTGCTGCCCTCGACCGTGGCGACAGTCACCCGCTGGCCCGCAAGCTGATCCGAGGTCACTGCGCCCGGAACCACGTGATAGGTCAGGATCTGCGTCAGCTTGTCCTTGTTTTCAGGCAGAAGCAGCATGTCGAGCGTGCCTTCGGGCAGGGCGGCGAAGGCGGCATTGGTCGGCGCGAAAACGGTGAAGGGTCCATCGCTTTTGAGGGTGTCGACCAGACCGGCGGCCTGAACAGCTGTCACCAGCGTCGAAAAATCGGGGTTGGAGGCGGCGATATCGACGATGTCGTTACCGTCCTCCATCTGGGTACAGGCGGCGAGCAGGCCCGCGACTGCGGTAAAGGCTGCGGTCTTGAGTAATGAACGACGTTCCATGAAATGAACTCTCCTTGGCGTTATGAAAATCCCGCCCAAAGCGTGCCGGGCGGTACTCAGGATACGCAAGCGTCCGGTGGCTGGATCACAATGAGCCGGATCACGGCCTTGTCTTGGCGGGCGCATCATGCTTTCGGTGGCGCGGCAAAGGTAAAACAGGGTTTGGTCGCATGCAGGCATCTTTGGCGGGGTTCGCCCTTGGGTTTTCGCTTATCCTGGCGATCGGGGCGCAAAACGCCTTTGTGCTGCGGCAGGGATTGCGGCGGGCGCATGTGCTGGCGGTGTGCCTGACCTGCGCGCTGTCGGATGCGGTGCTGATCGTGGTGGGCGTGGCCGGGTTTGGCGCTCTGGCCGAGGCGGTGCCGGGGCTTGAGCGGTTCATGCGCTTTGGCGGGGCGGCCTTTCTGATTTGGTACGGCGCGCGAAATTTCCTGTCGGCCTGGCGCGGTGGCGAGGTGTTGGAGGCCGGCGAGGGCGCGGGGCGGCTTGGTCCTGCGCTGCTGACCTGTCTGGCGCTCACATGGCTCAACCCGCATGTCTATCTGGATACGGTGGTTCTGCTGGGGTCGGTCAGTGCGCAATATGACGACAAGATCGCCTTTGGCACCGGCGCCGTGCTGGCGAGTTTCGTGTTCTTCTTCGGACTGGGCTATGGCGCGCGCATCCTTGCGCCGCTGTTCCGGCGGGCGTCGAGCTGGCGGGTGCTGGATGTGCTGGTCGGGTTGGTCATGTGGGCGATTGCAGCCAAGTTGCTGCTGGTGATGTAAGGCGCGGCCCGGAGCCGGGGCCGGAGCAGGGTCAGCGGCAGGATCAGGGGCAGGATCAGGGGCGGGCGATCTGACGCTCGCGCCAGATGACAAGGCCGATCGCGATGATGGCGCACAGGGCCGTTCCGAACATGATCCACAGCAGCGGGAATGCGCCACGGCCCGGTGTCAGCAGGGCGCCTGCCAGCGCCGACAAGGCCGCCCCGCCGCCGATCATCAGCGCGCCGGACAGCCCGCTGGCAGTGCCGGCCAGGTGCGGACGGACCGACAGCGCCCCGGAGGTGGCATTGGGAATCACCATGCCGTTGCCCAGACCCATCAACGTCATCAGCCCGAAAAAGCTGATCGGGGTGCCCATGCCGGCATAGAACAGCGCGAGATTGGTCCCGATACCCCCGGCATTGATCAATGTGCCCCAGAGCACCATGCGATTGACGCCGAAGCGCACGGAAAACCGGCCCGAGACAAAATTGCCCAACATGTAGCCAACGGCGGGCGCGCCGAAATAGAAGCCAAGCTCGGACGGGGTCATGCCGAACACCTGATCGCCCACGAACGGCCCGCCGCCGAGATAGGCAAAGAACGCGCCTGACGACAAGGCCGAGGCCAGCGAATACCCCCAGAAGCGCGGTGAGGCCAGCAATTCGGGATAATCGCCGACCTGCTGCCGGAGGGTCTGGCCGTTCAGGGGCGCGGTCTCGCCCAGATCCCGCCAGCACAGCCACATGACCGCCGCACCAAGCACGAACAGCGCCCAGAAATTGGCCTGCCAGCCGAAAAGCTGATCCAGAACGCCGCCGAAGGCCGGGCCGATCATCGGGACGATGGCCATGCCCATGGTGACATAGCCGATCATGCTTGCGGCCTGGTCCTGCGGGACCATGTCGCGCACGATGGCGCGGCTGAGCACCATCGCCACCACGACCGTCGCTTGCAGCATGCGGAACGTCAGGAAGACATAGGCATTGGTGGAGAAGATGCAGCCAAGCGTCGCCAGAAGGAAGATCGCCAGCCCGCCAAGGATCACCGGCCGTCGCCCCAACCGATCCGAGATCGGCCCCATGAGGATCTGGAACACCGCGTTCACCGCCAGATACAGCGCCACCGACAGCTGCATCAGCCGGTATTGCGTATCGAAATAGGCGGTCATGCCGGGCAGGGAGGGCAGGAAAATGTTGATGGCCAGTGCTGAAATGCCGGCCAGCAGGATCAGCGTGAGGATATGCGGCGGCGAGGCGCGGTCGAGAAAGCGGGGGGCGGGCAGATCAGACATGGAGCAGGGTTAGGCCCATGCGAGGGGCTTGTCCATGCACAGCGATCTGTTGCGGGATGCACAGAACGCGGGGGGCAAGGCCGTTCGAACGGCCTTGGGCACGCGACG
>JALQUE010000022.1 GCA_023260815.1 Roseovarius sp. | reverse complement strand
GGCAGCGCGGCCTGCGCGGCCTCGACGGCGGCGGCATCCGCATCGCACAGCGCGACCCGGTCGCCGCGCGCCGCAAAGCGCCGCGCCAGCGTCAGACCGATGCCCGACGCGCCGCCGGTGATGACAACCCGCTGACCGCTCATGACCGGCCTTTTTCGGGCTGATCGCACCGACACGAGACCGACGCGATACCGACGTGATACCGATCCCCGATTTTCATACCGGCGCCTGCTTCTTGAGGTTCAGCTTGCGGCGCACATCCTCGGGGCCGATGACCCGCGCCCCGAGGTTTTCGATGATGCTCACGGCCCGCTCGACAAGCTGCGCATTGGTCGCCAGCACGCCGCGATCCAGCATCAGATTGTCCTCCAGCCCGACGCGCACATTGCCACCCGCCAGCACGCTGGCGGCGACGTAAGGCATCTGGTTGCGCCCCAGGCCGAAGGCCGAAAAGGTCCATTCGGGCGGCACGTTGTTGACCATCGCCATGAAGGTATTCAGGTCATCCGGCGCCCCCCACGGCACGCCCATGCACAATTGCACCAGCGCGTCAGGTTCCAGAATACCATCGGCAACCAATTGTTTTGCATACCATAAATGGCCCGTGTCAAAGGCTTCGATCTCGGGCTTCACGCCCAGATCGGTCATCATGCGGCCCATCGCCTGCAACATGCCGGGCGTGTTCGTCATGACGTAATCGGCCTCGGCGAAGTTCATCGTGCCACAATCCAGCGTGCAGATTTCCGGCAGACATTCCGCCACATGCGCGACCCGTTCCGTGGCCCCCGCCATGTCGGTGCCCGCAGCGTTCACCGGCAACGGCGCCTCGACCCCGCCAAAGGTGATATCGCCGCCCATGCCAGCGGTCAGGTTCAACACCACATCGGTGTCCGCATCCCTGATCCGGTTCGTCACCTCGCGGAACAGCCCCAGATCACGCGACGGCGCCCCCGTCTTGGGGTCGCGCACATGACAATGCACCACCGCCGCCCCCGCCTTGGCCGCCGCGATCGCGGCGTCGGCGATCTGCTGTGGCGAGCGTGGCACATGCGGGCTGCGATCCTGCGTGGCGCCCGACCCTGTCACGGCACAGGTGATGAAAACCTCGCGGTTCATGGCTAACGGCATCGGACCCTCCTGTTATCTGATCGAGGCCACCGTATCGCACTGGCGCACGGCCATGTTTTGCCGTATCAGACAAAAATCATGCCGGAATGGACCAAATCAGCCGACGCTCCCGTACGCATCACCTTCCTTCTGTTCGACGAGTTTTCGAACCTGTGTCTGGCCAACTGCCTTGAACCCCTGCGGGCGGCCAACACGATCACCCGGACCCGCGCCTTCGATTGGCAGATCGTGACGCCTTCGGGTGGGCCAGTGCTGTCGTCCAGCGGAATGCAGGTGATGCCTCATGCCGCCCTGCCCGATATGCGTGCGCGGGATTACCTGTTCGTTCTGGCCAGCTATCACCACGAGTCGCATGACACCCGGCCCAACCGGCAGGCGTTGCGCATGGCGGCGCAGAAGGCAGGCACTGTGGTTGGGCTGGATGCGGGGCCGTGGCTTCTGGCATCGGCGGGATTGCTGACCGGTCGACGGGTGACGGTCCATTGGGATCTGCTGGACGCCTTCACCGAAAGGTTTCTGGACACCGAGGCCGAACGCGCGAGGGTGCTGCGCGACGGGGCATGGTGGACCTGCGCCGGGGCAATGTCTGCACTGGATCTGACTCTGGGTCTGATCGCCGATCACCTGGGGATCGCGGCCCGGCTGGATGTGGAATCGCTGTTCATTCATGGTGATCCGCCCGTCAGCATGCCCCGTGAACGGCAGGCGGTCAGTGATCCGCTGGTGCATCGCGCGCTTGGCCTGATGCGCGAAACCGTTGAACGCCCACTGCCGCTGACGACGCTGGCGCAGGCGCTGTCGTGCCAGCCCCGCACTCTGGACCGCCGCTTTCGGTCGCGGCTTGGCGCACCGCCCGGGACGGTTTACCGGCATCTGCGACTGGCGGCGGCGCGGCGCATGCTGGACGCCACGGCACTGGGCATCGCCGAGATCAGCCTGCGTTGCGGTTATGACAGTCCGGCGGCCCTCAGCCGGGCATTCAGACAGGTCTACGGCACGACGCCTTCGGCATTGCGCAAGGGGTCATAGGACATTCGGGCCGCTTGTGCCGGGCCGGATTTCAGCGCAGAGTCAGGGACATGACCCAAGACAGCCATACTGATCCGCGCTTTCGCCTGCGCCTTGTCTTTGCCCCCGGCGAGATGCTGGGACCGGGCAAGGCCGATCTTCTGGAAGGGATCGCGCGCACCGGGTCCATCGCGGCGGCAGGGCGTGACATGGGCATGAGCTACAAGCGGGCGTGGCAATTGGTCGAGACCATGAATGCGATGTTCCGCGACCCCGTGGTGGAAAGCACCCGCGGCGGCGCCAAGGGCGGCGGGGCAGTTCTGACCAAGACGGGACAGGCGGTGTTGACCGAATTCCGAAGCCTCGAAGCCGTGGCCGAAAAGGCGGGCGCTGCCCAT
>JALQUE010000441.1 GCA_023260815.1 Roseovarius sp. | reverse complement strand
GATCGGCGTATTTGTCGATCTGGAAAGACGGCAAGCCGCTCTTTGCAGGCGACAAATACGCCGATCTCAGCCAGGAGGCGCTGTATTTCATCGGCGGCATCCTCAAGCACGCCAAGACGCTCAACGCCTTCACCAACCCGTCGACCAACTCCTACAAGCGCCTGATCCCCGGCTTCGAAGCCCCGGTTCTGCGCGCCTATTCGGCCCGCAACCGCTCGGGTTGCGTCCGGATCCCATGGACCGAGTCGCCCAAGGCCAAGCGCGTCGAAGCCCGTTTCCCCGATCCGTCGGCAAACCCCTATCTGTGCTTTGCCGCTCTCCTGATGGCCGGTCTCGACGGCATCAAGAACAAGATCGATCCCGGCGAAGCGATGGACAAGAACCTCTACGATCTGCCCGCCGAGGAACTCGAAGGCATCCCCACCGTCTGCGGCAGCCTGCGCGAAGCGCTCGAAGCCCTGCAGGCCGATCATGCCTTCCTGCTGGCCGGTGACGTGTTCACCAAAGACCAGATCGACGGCTATATCGACCTCAAGATGGAAGAGCTCGAAACCTACGAGCACACCCCCCATCCGGTCGAATTCATGATGTACTACAGCTGCTGATCCCGGCCCCGCCCGCATGGGCGGGTTCAGGACAGTGACATCATGGGACAGTGATGCGATGCGCCCCCTTGGACCGAGGGGGCGCATTTTTTGTGCCCAACTCGCCCTTTGGATGATCGCGCGCCCGCGCCATTCTATCCTTGCTGGAAACAATACACCCATAACGTGTGCATTGCCCCAATGTCTTCGCATTTGAAACAAAACATATCCACCATCCCCGATTAACCAGATGGTCGTCGCAGGACCAAAACGGCAGGCATTTACATGACACAGCATCTTCACTGGCTGACCGCGGGACTGGTGTTTCCAGCCTCGCGCGCGATCGACATGACAGGCTGCGCCAGACATGCCGCGGCAACCCTTGAAACATTGGGGCACAAGATCTCGGGTTTGCGCCTGTTGTCCGACGGCAGCGCCCGGATCACCACCTGTTGCCACACCCTGCGCCTCACGCTGCGGGCCGAAACCGCGCAGGACGGAACAGACCCCGACGCGCGCACCTGCCTCGACCTCTCGATAACCGCCCCCGCCAATGCCTCCCATCCCGACCGGCAGGATTTGACCTCCGACATGGTCGTGACCCATGTGCTCAAGGCTCTGCATGGCCTTTTATCTGCCGATGACATCCGTTGGGTTGGCGACAGCCGGCTTTTGTCGGCAGATGATTTCATGCTCATCACCGCCAGCTTGCCCCTGCCCGCTGCGACACCCCCCAAGGCCGGCGCCACCGCCACGCCACCAAAGCCACAGGCACAGCAACAGGCACCCGCCCCCCAATCACCCAAGCGCGACCGGTTCGACTCCGAGCCGAATTTGACCGACCTGCGCGCGTTCCTTCGCACCATCGACGACGAAGACGCCGCCCGCCGCGAAAAGGTATCTCTCCAGACACTCAGCGATCCGCAACGCCTTGCCGCTTGGCTGATGACCTATGCGGTCGTGCTGCTGGCGATGCCCGTCGGGTTGGCACTGTTGCTCTTCAACCTCATCCGGGGTGAAAACCCGCGACTGGCCTCGCAGACAGCGGCGCTCACCGGGACGTTCATCGCGTTCCAGACCTATGGCACCACCGCGCAAGCCATGAGCGCGGTGCAATCGCTGCTGTTCTAAGAAACCCAAGGCCAGATCAGGCCAGATATCGTCACTTTTGGCTTTGTCGCGGCCCCCTCTTTCCCTAAGCTGCCCTCGTGGGGGATCGGTCCGGAGGATATCTTGCACGTGCGTCGCATTCTCTTTCGCCTGATGGCGCCGCTCGGCCTGTGCAGCCTGGCACTGGCCGCACCGCTGGCCGCACCGCTGTCCGCACAGGCCGCCCCCTGCGGCAATGACGGCGCGGGCTTTCAAGCCTGGAAATCCGCCTTCGCCACCAAAGCCGCCCGCGCCGGCGTCGGCCCGCGCGGCCTTCAGGCTTTGGCCCAAGCCCAATACGCCAGCCGCACCATCGCCGCCGACCGCAACCAGAAAAGCTTCCGCTACACGCTTGAAAAATTCATGCAGGTGCGCGGCGCCGAGACGATCATCGCCCAAGGCCGCAAGCGCAAGGCCCGCGACGCCGCGTTCTACAATGCGCTCGAACGTCAATACGGCGTGCCCGCGGGCGTGCTGATCGCCATTCACGGGATGGAAACCGGCTTTGGCGGGTTCATGGGCGACAGCGCCGTGGTCTCGGCGATCACCACGCTGGCCTATGATTGCCGCCGCTCCGCATTCTTCATCCCGCACGCCATCGGCGCGCTCAAGCTGGTGGACAAGGGCGCGATCACCGCCGACACGCGCGGCGCCAAACACGGAGAGTTGGGCCACACCCAGTTCCTGCCCGGCAATGCCCTCACCTACGGGGTCGATGCCAATGGCGACGGTCGCGTCGATTTCTACAACCTCACCGACGCGCTGGCCTCGACCGCGCATTTCCTGCGCCAGAAAGGCTGGCAACCCGGTCAGGGCTATCAGGAAGGCCAACCCAATTTCAGGGTGATCCAGCAATGGAACGCCGCCGGCGTCTACCAAAAGGCAATCGCGATCATGGCCGCAAGGATCGATCGGCCATAAACGCCCCCAGACGTCCCCAGACGCCCCCAGACGCCCGAAATCATCTTTCTGCCGCATTTCCATCAATTTCGCAGCAAGATTG
The DNA here is from genome assembly GCA_023260815.1 of Roseovarius sp. Classification (GTDB taxonomy): domain Bacteria; phylum Pseudomonadota; class Alphaproteobacteria; order Rhodobacterales; family Rhodobacteraceae; genus Roseovarius. Next base: position 3,038 of record JALQUE010000441.1, on the reverse strand, counting down.
CGTGATCATCTGCTGTCAGAACCAACACATTAACGGGCAGTTCGGGGGACCACCTCATGCAGACCCAAGGCTATGTTGTAGGTTTCGAGTATGGCGCATGTCCGCGCATGGACTTCACCGATATCGTCGAGGAATTCGACCTCGCGTTCCAGTTCGTCGACGCCCAGACACGGGCGCTGATCTGGGATTGCGAAGATATCGCAGTGATCGAACGCGATTACGTGCGCGTGGCCCTCGGTTGGTTACCCCCCGACGACGAGGATGGCGCCTGGCACCTGATCGCCGCCGTCGGCCCGGTGGATCCCAGCCGCCAGCCGCCGTTCATCATGGCCTCCTTCCGCCAGATCGCAGACCAGATCGCCGAGCGCACACAGGAATTTCTGCCCTCCGACTCCATCATGCGCGGGGAAGCCCAAAGCCCCGTCACCCCCGCGCTGATCGACTCGCTGTTCGATCTGCTGCGCGAAACCGCGCAGACGCCCTGCGATACCGTGGCCCCCGATCCGGCCCCCAAACCGTCCCCCGATCTATCCCATGACATCCTGATCGACACACAGGATTTCACCGGACGGGACGACACGATGTTCGACCGCGACGATGACGTGATCGACGCGCTGCCGATCCTGCCCCCCGCCGCCGCCCTGACGCGCTGGCTGGGCCAGCGATCCAAGCCGACCAAGCCGATGCGCCTGACCATTCACGCGCTGGCGCTGACCATGATGCTTTATGTGCCCCCGGTGGGCGCGTTCATGTTCGTCTACACCATGCTGCGCGACATCGCCCCGCTCTCGACCTGACCCACCGCGCCCTCAGGGCTGGCGCGTGTCCATGCGCAGCACATAGGTATGGATCGAAAACACACAGGCCCGCGTTTCAGGCAGGCGCAGAACGCATTGCCTTTCCGTGCGCAAATAGGGATAGCGCGCATCGGCCTCCGCCGGTTCTTTCGGCACCATCCGTGAGCGCGGCTGAAACAGCTCGGCCCCCGCATAGCGCAGCGCATTGAACCGCCACAGCGGCCGGCCCACCTGCACCCCATCGAACAAGCGCTGCACCCGCCGCGCGAGGCTGTCGTCATAGTCCGGCACCGGCACATGAATGCCGGTCAACGACCGGCCGATCTTGTCCGCCAGACGCCAGCTTGCCGGAAAACACAGCACCGCCGCGGTCAGGACATGCTCCTCGCCCTGCTTGTCCATCAGACACAGATCTTCCTGCACCAGATGCCCCAGCGTGCCCATGGGATCGTCCCGGTTCAGCGCGATGCGCACGCCATCGGGCCGCGTCACCTCCTTTGCGAAAATGCCATAACCCTGGCCATGTTCTGCCAGCCAATCCAGCACATATTGCAAAAGCTCATCCGCCGCCTTGCGCCCCTCGGGCCGCACGCACAGCACATCGTCGCGCCGATCGCGCAGCAATCGGGCACGCTCGGCCATCTGCGCGGCATAGGCATCATCCACCTGCAACCATGTGGCAGGATCAAGCGGCTGAATGCCCGGCAAGGGCCGCGGCGCCATCGGATCATATGGCAGTTTGGTCTGAAATATACCTGTCATGACAAGACTTTACCGACACACACCCGCAACTTGCCAGCCGATTTTTCGCAGAAAAATCATACCCCTCGAAAATTCGCGAATTTTCTACCCCTCCACCGCGCGACGATACTCGGTGCGCATCCGGTAATCCTTTCGCGGGCCTTTCACCTGCCAGACAACCCGCCAGACCGGCCACGCCCCGAAGTCGTAATGGCCGTCATACTGATCGGGATCGCACCAATGCCCGGTCTCGCCGCCCCATGGGGGCACCTGATGAAAGACCCGCCCATCCTCGAAGCACACCGTCAGATCGTCGCGCCACAGATAGCTGCGCCGCGCCTCGACCGCCGGCTGGTCACCGATCTGCAACTGCCCCACCTCCTCGCAGAGCAATCCCTCGGGCACCGCGCGCCATGTGGCGACGCCCTCCAGCCGCGCCTCCGGCCCGTCCGCCTGCACGATATGGCGCGCCATGTGCCAGCGGCCCTCGAAATCGGCCAAGATGCGCGCGCGGCCCTTCGGCGCCTTATCCGTCATATGCCCGGTCAATCGCTCCCGTCCCCGCGCCATCTGCTTGCCGCTTGGCGCCCATCCGTCTAAACCCGCGCCAACCGTTACAGGATACGCAAAGGCCCGTCACATGATTCCCCGCTATTCCCGCCCCGACATGGTCGCCATCTGGTCGCCCGAAACCAAGTTCCGCATCTGGTTCGAGATCGAAGCCCATGCCTGCGACGCAATGGCCGATCTGGGCGTGATCCCCCGTGCCAATGCCGATGCCGTCTGGAAAGCCAGGGACGTGGAGTTTGACGTCGCCCGCATCGACGAGATCGAGGCCGAAACCAAACATGACGTGATCGCCTTCCTGACCCATCTGGCCGAACATGTCGGCAGCGACGAGGCCCGTTTCGTGCATCAGGGCATGACCTCGTCCGATGTGCTCGATACCTGCTTCAATGTGCAGCTGGCCCGCGCCGCCGACATTCTTCTGGCCGACATGGATGGCCTTCTGGCCGCCCTCAAGCGCCGCGCCCTCGAACACAAGGACACCGTCCGGATCGGCCGCAGCCACGGCATCCACGCCGAGCCGACCACCATGGGCCTGACCTTCGCGCGCTTCTACGCCGAGATGGACCGCAACAAGCGCCGCCTGCAACAGGCCCGCGCCGAGATCGCCACCGGCGCCATCTCGGGCGCGGTCGGCACCTTCGCCAATATCGACCCCCGCGTCGAAGAACATGTCTGCGCCAAGCTGGGCCTCGCGCCCGAACCGATCTCGACCCAGGTCATTCCCCGCGACCGCCACGCCGCCTTCTTCGCCACGCTCGGCGTCATCGCCTCGTCAATCGAGAATGTCGCCACCGAAATTCGCCACATGCAAGGACTGCGTCTGCGCGAGGCGCGTGCCAAGGCCGGGTGGCTGCGCGGGATGCCCGGGGCGCGCCTGAACGGCGAGAAAAGTGACGCGTCCTGGGAGCGCCAGACCTGATCCGAAGTTTC
>JALQUE010000437.1 GCA_023260815.1 Roseovarius sp. | reverse complement strand
ATCGGCACGTTGATGCCCACCATGCCGATATTGATCCGCGCGGCGAAATCGCGCGCGGCGTCGCCGTCGCGGGTGAAGATCGCGGTGCCGTTGCCGTATTCGTGGTCCATCGCCAGCTTGAGGGCTTCTTCGTAAGAGGCGGCGCGCACGGTGCTGAGGACGGGGCCGAAGATCTCTTGGGTGTAGATGTCCATGTCGGGGGTCACCTTGTCAAAGAGATGCGGGCCGACAAAGAAGCCGTCTTCATAGCCCTGAAGCGAGAAGTCGCGCCCATCGACCACCAGCTCGGCGCCCTGATCGATGCCGGATTGCACCAGCCCGAGGATCTTCTTTTTCGCCTCGGCGGTGACAACGGGGCCGTAATCCACGTCATTGCCGGCGGTGTAGGGGCCGACCTTGAGCTTTTCGATGCGCGGCACCAGCTTTTCGATGAGGCGGTCCGCGGTCTCGTCGCCGACGGGAACGGCCACGGAAATCGCCATGCAGCGTTCGCCGGCAGCACCGTATCCGGCGCCGACCAGCGCATCTGCGGCCTGATCCATGTCGGCGTCGGGCATGATGATCATGTGGTTTTTGGCGCCACCGAAGCACTGCACGCGCTTGCCGTTCGCGCAGCCACGGCCATAGATGTATTCGGCGATCGGCGTGGAGCCGACGAAGCCGATGGACTGGATCACCGGGTGGTCGATGATCGCGTCGACGGCTTCCTTGTCGCCGTTGACCACTTGCAGCAGACCCTTGGGCAGACCGGCCTCTTCCATCAGTTCGGCGAGCATCAGGGGCACGGAGGGGTCACGCTCGGACGGTTTGAGGATGAAGGCGTTGCCGCAGGCGAGCGCGGGCGCGAACATCCACATCGGGATCATCGCCGGGAAGTTGAAGGGCGTGATCCCGGCGGTGACGCCAAGCGGCTGTTTCATGGAGTACATGTCGATACCGGGGCCGGCGCCGTCGGTGAACTCGCCCTTGAGCATCTGCGGCGCACCGATGCAGTATTCGACCACTTCAAGGCCACGCTGCACATCGCCCTTGGCGTCGGGGAAGGTCTTGCCGTGTTCGGCGCTGAGCGCCTCGGCGAGCTTGTCCATGTCGCGGTTCAGAAGGCGTACGAATTCCATCATGACGCGCGCGCGGCGCTGCGGGTTGGTGGCGGCCCATGCGGGCTGAGCTGCGGCGGCGATGTCGACCGCGCGGCCCATTTCTTCGGTCGAGGCCAGCGGGCAGCGCGACTGCACCTCGCCGGTGGCGGGGTTGAAGACATCCGAAAAGCGGCCCGACGTGCCTTTGACATGCTCGCCGCCGATATAATGGGTGAGTTCCTTCATGGTATCCTCCGATATGACGATTTGCGCGCAGGGTAGCCTTGCAAATATATTTGTAACAGAGGCAATATTCCAAAAGGGTCATGCAAAAATGCAAAGGGTGCCGGGATGGACGTGCAATGGGACGATCTGAAGATCTTTCTGGCGGTGGCGCGGGCGGAAAGCCTGTCGGGGGCGGGGCGTATCCTCAAGGTCGATCCGGCCACGGTGGGGCGGCGCATCGCCCGGCTTGAGACCGATCTGGGCGCGCCGTTGTTTGCCAAGTCGCCCACGGGCTATGCGCTGAGTGATGCGGGCCAGCGGTTGATGGGCCATGCGGTGCGGGTGGAGCAGGCCGTGGAGGGCGTGGCCGAGGAGATGGCGGGCCGGTCCGGGGGGATGACCGGGCAAATCCGCATCGGCGCGCCGGACGGGGCCGCGAATTTCGTGTTGCCGCAGGTCTGCGCCCGGATCGCCGAGGAAAACCCCGATCTGGAGGTGCAGATCGTGGCGCTGCCGAGGGTCTTCAACCTGACCCGCCGCGAGGCCGATATGGTGATCGCCGTCAGCCCGCCGACAGCCGGGCGGCTGAGCGTGCAGAGGATCACCGATTACAAGCTGCATCTGGCGGCGTCGCGGCGGTATCTGCGGCAGCATCCGCCGATCAAGGGACTGGACGATCTGAAGGGCCACCGGGTGGTGGGCTATATTCAGGACATGATCTTTGACAAGGAACTGGATTACCTGCGCGAGGCGGGGTTGGAGCGGGTCAATCTGGCGTCGAACTCGGTCTCGGTTCAGATCAACTGGGTGCGGCAGGGGGGCGGGATCGGCGTGGTGCATGATTTCTCGATCCCGTTCGTGCGGGGGGTCGTCAAGCTGTTGCCGGAGGCGTTCAGCCTGACGCGGAGTTTCTATCTGGTGCGCCATGCCGATGATCGCAGGCTGGCGCGGCTGAACAGGTTCGCGGCGGCGCTGGTCGAGGGGATGCGCACGGAAGTGGCCCGGCTGGAGGCCGAGACCTGAGGGAAACTTGACAGAGGCGGGCTTATCGTCAACGCTGATCGCAGGGGCATCATTCGCGGAGGACCGTTCATGCTCGTTCAGCAAATCCTTAAATCCAAGGGTGATGACGGTGTCATCACGATCACGCCGGGCACGATGGTGTCGGCGGCGGCGCAAATTCTGGCCGAGCGGCGGATCGGTGGCCTTGTGGTCAGTCAGACGGGCGACACGGCGGATGGCATCCTGTCAGAGCGCGATATCGTCCGCGCGCTGGCCGTGAAGGGCGCGGTGTGCCTGACCGAGACGGTGGACGAGATGATGACCCGCAACCCGGTCTGCTGCGCGTTGCAGGACAGTTCGGATTCGGTGCTGGCAAGTATGACCGAAGGGCGGTTCCGGCATATGCCGGTTGTCACCGATGGCAAGCTGGTGGGCATCGTCACGATCGGTGACGTGGTCAAGGCAAGGCTGCAGGAGTTGTCGATGGAGAAAGATGCCCTTGAAGGCATGATCATGGGCTACTGACGCCCGACGCCTAACGCCCGAAGCCTGACGCCATGTGCTTGAGGCACGGGGTGGATCGGGGCGGATCGGTGTGGATCGGGGCGGATCGGGTTTTGTCATGGTGGTCCAGACCTTTGCGGCACAATGCGTGCCGTCGGGCCTTGCATTCCCCGGCGCATTATTGTTGCGTGACGCGCAATGACTGACACAGGGGGGAGCCGCCCGATGCGCATTGGCCTTTATCCGGGCACGTTCGATCCGATCACGCTTGGACATCTCGATATCATTCGCCGTGCGGCGATTCTGGTGGACCGGCTGGTCATCGGCGTGGCGATCAACCGGGACAAGGGGCCGCTGTTCTCGCTCGAGGAGCGGGTCGAGATGATCGAAGAGGAATGCGCCAAGCTGACCGAGCAGACCGGCACCGAGATCGTGGCGCATCCCTTCGAGAACCTGTTGATCGATTGCGCCAACGATGTGGGTGCCCAGCTGATTATCCGGGGGCTGCGGGCGGTGGCGGATTTCGAATATGAATTCCAGATGGTCGGCATGAACCGCGCGCTCGACAACCGCGTCGAGACGGTGTTCCTGATGGCCGATGCGAACCACCAGGCGATTGCCAGCAAGCTGGTCAAGGAAATCGCCCGGCTGGATGGCGACGTGAGCAAGTTCGTCACGCCGCTGGTTCGCGAAAGGCTGTCGGCGAAGTTCAGGTAGGGTGCGGCGATCAGGCGTATTCGGGCGCCTGCGCCTTGCGACCGCCTGATGTGCCATGGCCCGATATGAGCGCGCCCATCCGCGCGGCGGTATCGGCCATGCGGTTGGAAAAGCCCCATTCGTTGTCATACCAGCTGAGCACGCGGCACATCGTGCCGTCCATCACCCGCGTCTGGTCGGTGGCGAAGATAGAGCTTGCCGGATGGTGGTTGAAATCCGATGACACAAGTTCCCGCGTGGAGGTGTCGAGAATGCCCTTGAGCGGACCGCTGGTGGCGGCGGCGGTGATGGCGGCGTTGATCTCGTCGATGCTGGTGTCGCGGGCGGCCTCGAATGTCAGGTCGACGACACTGACATTGGGGGTGGGCACGCGGATCGCGGTGCCGTCCAGTCGGCCCGCCAGATCGGGCAGCACCAGCCCCACGGCGCGCGCAGCACCGGTGGTGGTGGGGATCATGTTGAGCCCTGCCGCACGGGCGCGGTAGAGATCCTTGTGGGCGGTATCCAGCGTGGGCTGGTCGCCGGTATAGCTGTGGATGGTGGTCATGAAGCCGCGGGTGATGCCGATGGCGTCGTGCAGGGCCTTGGCCACGGGCGCAAGGCAGTTGGTGGTGCAGGAGGCGTTCGACACGATCCGGTCCTCGGGGCGCAGGCTGTCGTGGTTGACGCCATAGACCACGGTGCGATCGGCCCCTTTGGAGGGGGCCGACACCAGCACCGAGCGCGCACCGTTCTGCAGGTGAAGCGCGGCCTTGTCGCGGTCGGTGAAAAGGCCGGTGCATTCCATCACGACATCGACGCCGGACCACGGCAGATCGGCGGGATCACGCAGCGCGGTGACCGAGATCGGGCCACGGCCC
>JALQUE010000429.1 GCA_023260815.1 Roseovarius sp. | reverse complement strand
CACAGCAGATTCGCCCCGGCAGGCAGGGCGTCGAGCCCGTGGTAGGCAGAGAGGATTTTGGATTGAGGTTCCTCTAACACTAGTTCGTTTTTTTCGGCGCATGCGAGAACGAGGCACACGGTGCTAAGCAGCTGAGTGAATAACGTCATATTGCGATCCAATTGCAGAGCAAGGGCTCAGAGTCTTTGATCCCGTTCATCCCTCGAGCTTACCGCAGGATTGTCTCAATGTGAGAGATCATGTCGGCGTCGTCGGGGGTGTCGGTTTCCACGTAACCCGCGCCGCCCATGGCCTCGGCCATACGCTCGCTGTCATAGACGTTCATCTGACAGCCATAGGTCTTGATGTAGAGTTTCTTCGCCCCGGACATGACCGCGCTCCCGCGTTGTTACAGGGCGCTGACCTACATCAAGTCGGGGGTGTCTTGCAATGGAGGACGAATTGACGGAACTTGCCCGCAAAACGGATGAGTGCGATGCGGTATTCGAGTCTTGACGATTTCATGAAGCTTGGGGCGGCGGCGCTGGTCAAGGGGCCGGTGGCGGTGGTGCTGGCCGAGGACCGGATCGAGCTTGGATCGACGCTCAGGCATCATCTGGACCTGGGGTTTCGCGATGTGCTGGCGGTGATGCCTGCCGAATTCGATCTGCCGGAGGATGTGGCGCCGCTGGTCCACCGGATCGACCATGACGTGACGGTGATGGGCGATCATGTCGCGGTGATGAACAAGCTGATCGCCGCGGCGCCGGGCGTCTGGATGTATTACTGCTTCAATTCGGAATACCTGTTCTATCCGTTCTGCGAGTCCCGCAGCGTGGGCGAGATGCTGGCCTTTCATACCGAGGAACGGCGCAGCGCGATGCTGACCTATGTGGTCGATCTGTATGCCGGGGACTTGACCGCGCACCCCACTGCGGTGTCGCTGGAGGATGCGCATCTGGACAAGTCGGGATATTATGCGCTGGCGCGCACCGATCCGGCCAACCACGACCACCCGAAGGAGCGGCAACTGAATTTCTTCGGCGGGCTGCGCTGGCGCTATGAGGAGCATATCCCAGCCCCGCGCCGCAAGATCGACCGCATTGCGCTGTTCCGGGCGGCGCAAGCGTTGCAGCTGCGCGCCGATCACACGTTCACGAACGAGGAATACAACACCTTTGCCTGTCCATGGCATCACAACCTGACGGCGGCGATCGTGTCGTTCCGCACGGCCAAGGCATTGAAGCGCAATCCGGGATCGACCTTTGATATCCACACCTTCAAGTGGCACAATTCCACCCCGTTCGAGTGGCATTCGCGGCAATTGCTGGACCTTGGCCTGATGGAGCCGGGGCAGTGGTTCTGAGCGGGTGACAGCCTGAAAGGCGGCAAGACGGCGCGCCCGCGTCGTGAGCGGGGCTTGAGGGGCCGGTCAGGATGACCAATCGGGCGCAATTGCGCGGGATCGGTCGCAATTGCACATCCAAGCGGCGCTGTGGCACGGACAGGCGGCCCGCGCCAAGGCTAGGCCAGACAATAGGGAGGAGACCATAGCGACCACGTAGTCTGAAAGGATGCGCGATGATCCAGGTCTTGTCAGGTGTCTGGTCCCTTTTGCTGGGCATTGTCTTCATCATGCTGGGCAACGGCATGCATTTCACGCTGATCGGCCTGCGCGGCGGGATCGAGGCGTTTTCCTCGGCAGAGCTGGCGATTGTCACCTCGGGGTATTTCGTGGGTTTCCTGTCGGGGGCGCGGCTGGCGCCCAAGCTGATCCGTCAGGTGGGGCATGTGCGCGTCTTTGCGGCGCTTGGCAGTCTGATGTCGGCGGGGCTGATCGCGTTTCCGCTGCTGACCGAGCCGTGGGCCTGGACGATCCTGAGATTGCTGGTGGGGTTCTGCATTTCGGGGGTCTATGTCACCGCGGAAAGCTGGCTGAACAATGCCGCCACCAACGAGACGCGCGGCGGTGTCCTGTCGGCTTACATGATGGCGCAGACGCTTGGCATCATCGGCGCGCAAGGGCTGCTGAACCTTGGGGATGCGGCGGGTGCGGGGCTGTTCATCGGGGCGTCGATCCTTGTGTCGCTGTCGCTGACGCCGATCCTACTGGCGGCGACGCCGGTGCCGGCGGCGGCGGTCACAAGGCCCATGGGCTTGCGCGCGCTTTACGCCGGATCGCCGCTTGGCACGGTGGGGATTTTCCTGCTGGGCGGAGTGTATGCGACGCAATCGGGCATGGGCGCGGTCTTTGCCACGCAGATCGGCATGAGTGCGGCGCAAGTGTCGCTGTTCGTGGCGATGCTGTTTGCGGGCGCGCTGGTGCTGCAATATCCCATCGGCTGGCTGTCGGACCGGATGGATCGGCGCAGGCTGATCCTTGGGTCGGCGGTGTTGGGGGTGGCGGCTTGCGGGCTGGGCTGGGCCACCGAGGGCGGTCTGTGGGCGCTGATGGCGTCGGCGTTTTTCGCAGGCGGCGTGACCACCCCGCTTTATGCGCTGCTGCTGGCCTATACCAACGACGCGCTGGATGCCGAGGACATGCCGGCGGCGTCAGGCGGTCTGGTCTTTACCTTCGGGCTGGGGGCGATCGCGGGGCCGCTGATTGCGGGTTGGGCGATGCAATGGGGCGGGCCGTTCGCGTTCTGGCTGGTGCTGGCGGGGGTCTTTGGCGTGATCGCGGCATATGCGCTGTACCGGATGACGCAGCGCGCAGCCGGGTCGGTGGACGAGACCGAAAGCTATCTGGGCGTGCTGCCCACGGCCACGCCCGTGGCGGTGGAGGCGGCGGGCGCATGGGCCGCCGAGCAGGCCGAGGCCGAACGAGAGGCCGACGCAACGGCCTGAGCGGCGGGGCGCATGGGCGCCCTGCCCCGGCCTTTGGTGTGCGGTGTCACTGGCGCAGGTCGCGGACCAGTTTGCTGACCGGGTCGATGTCACCGTCTGTGGTGGAGGGCAGGCTGGTGGTGGCCATGGACAGATAGGCCTGCACGGTGTCCGATCTGTTCAGCGTCGAGGCGGCCAGACCCGCCACGCGCTGCATCTGGTCATGCACCGGGGGCGCCAGGGCCTTGTCCTGCCAGATCGCCGCAAGCACGGTGGCGACGAGCGCCAGTTTCACCCAGCCTGCCCAACGTTCGGCGCGGTGGGCGCGGGCCGCGTATCGGTCCTGTCGCGGGATTTGCGGTTGATAAATGTCTTTTGGGTCCATGTCCCCAAGGATCGCCAAAGAGCATGGCGATTTCGTGGCTTAATCCCGGCGAAAACCGGCTGGGGCGCGCGAGGGAGGCGCACAGGCTGCACAGGCCGCCCAGGCCCGTCAGAGACCCGTCAGAGGTTTTCGGCCTGCGGCATTCCCAGGACGTGATAGCCGCCATCGACATGGATCACCTCGCCGGAGGTGCAGGCGCCGGCGTCGGAGGCCAGATAGACCGCCGTGCCGCCGATCGCGTCGAGCGTGGCATTGGCGCGCAGAGGAGCGTTGAGATCGGTGTGCTTGTAGGTCTTGCGCGCGCCGCCGATGGCCGCGCCGGCCAGCGTCTTCATCGGGCCGGGCGAGATCGCGTTGACGCGGATGCCGTCGGGACCAAGATCGTTGGCCAGATACCGCGTCGCGGATTCAAGCGCCGCCTTGGCCACGCCCATCACGTTGTAATTCGGCACGACCTTGTTGGAGCCCTGATAGGTCAGCGTCAGCAGCGTGCCGCCGTTCTGCTGCATCATCGGATAGGCGCGGCGGGCCACGTCGATGAAGGAATACGCCGAGATTTCAAGGCTGTGCTTGAAATTGGACCGGCTGGTGTTGATGAACCGCCCCGTCAGTTCGGACTTGTCGGAATAGGCGATGGCATGGACCACGAAATCGATGGTGGGCCACGTGTCGGCCAGCGTCGAGAAGGCCGCATCCAGCGAGGCGTCATCGGTCACGTCGACATCAAGCAGCAGGTTCGATCCGACGCTTTCGGCAAGCGGCTGCACGCGTTTGCCAAACGCCTCGCCCTGATAGGAAAACGCCAGTTCCGCGCCGGCCTTGTGCATCGCGCTTGCGATGCCCCATGCGATGGAGCGGTCATTGGCCACCCCCATGATCAGGCCGCGCTTGCCCTGCATCGAATTGCTCATGTGACGACTACCTACCCGTGAAATTTGCTGAGAAGCATGGAACCGTTGGTGCCGCCGAAGCCGAAGCTGTTGGTCATCACCGTGTCGAGGCCCGCGTCGTCAATACGCGCGGTCGCGATCTCGGACGCGTGGAGCGCGGGATCGAGGGTTTCGACATTGATCGAGGGAATGATGAAATCATTGGTCAGCGCCAGCAGGCAGTAGATCGCCTCTTGCGCGCCGGTGGCGCCCTGGCTGTGGCCGGTCATCGACTTGGT
>JALQUE010000358.1 GCA_023260815.1 Roseovarius sp. | reverse complement strand
CGACAATCGGGATCGAATCCATCAGCGCATCGGTCAGGCCGGTGACCGCGTTGGTGGCGCCGGGGCCGGATGTCACAAGAACCACGCCGGGCTTGCCGGTGGATCGGGCATAGCCTTCGGCGGCATGCACAGCGCCCTGCTCGTGGCGGACAAGAACGTGGCGGATGTCGTTTTGCTGAAAGATCTCGTCATAGATCGGTAGCACCGCTCCGCCGGGATATCCGAATACGACGTCCACGCCCTGGTCCTTGAGGGCCTGAACCACCATTTTCGCTCCGGTCATCTGACGTGTCATCGCTTTGCTCCGTTCATGACGTCAATTCACTGTTCTACGCACAAAAAAGCCCCCGGTCTTCGGGGGCGCATGGGGACCATTATGGTGTCCGTTACCGGCCCATGCGCCTTTTGCCTACGACTACGACTAGCGGTGCCATTCCAGGCGACTCCTTAACTGCGTGCGCGGGACATTAGGTTGCAGTGCAGGGGGCGTCAACCACATTTCAAAGAAAAGATTTCGCAAAGCCGGGGGAATTCTTTCCATTTGTTGCGTCAGTTTGCGTTCGGGCGTAATCCGGTCACCTATCGCGCCGCTCCGAAGTTACAGCTTTTCAGTGGTGCCGCCTTGCAGGACGCCATGCTCCATCGCGTAGCGTGTCAGCCCCGCGGTCGAGCTTATGCCAAGTTTGCGCTTGATGTTCTTGCGATGGGTTTCGACGGTGCGCACCGAAATGTCCAATGCCTGTGCCACGTCCTTGTTCGACTTTCCCTGAGCCAGTTGCAACAGGATCGTCTGCTCGCGGTTGGTCAATTGTTCGCGACCGGGGCGCTCATAGGGCTCCAGCGATCCTTTGGCACCCGTGCAAAGATAACGCTGGCCGGTCATCACGGCATCTATGGCATGCTTGATTTCCTCGGTCGGCACGTCCTTGAGGACATATCCCACCGCACCATGGCTGAGAGCCGATGAAATGTATTCAGGGCTGTCATGCATCGACAAGATCAGGATGCGTGTTTCGGGCCGACGTTCCAGGATGATCTCGGTCGTCGAAAGTCCGCCGATACCGGGCATGTTGAGGTCCAGCAGGATGACATCCGGTTGGAGAGCCTCGACCCTGTCGATGATGTCCTTGCCGTTTGACAGTGACGCGATGACCTCGATGTCCTCATAACTTTCCAGGATGGTGCGCAACCCTTGAGCGACCATCGGGTGATCGTCGACGATGGCAATGCGGATCGGGGCAGGGTGTGCGTGTGTCATGCGGGTGCTCTTGTGTCTTCGCCAAGGCGATCCTGAGGGGGAAGCAGATGGGTCAGGGGTACGCTGGCTTCGATTATTGTGCCGCTGCGAGATGAGTGGATACGAAGCGTGCCGTCGAGTTGCTCGACGCGTTCCTGCATGTTGCGCAGACCCAGCCCGCTGCTATGGGTGTTGGACGGTTCCTCATGGCCCATACCCCTGCCGTTGTCGGATATCTTCAGGGTGGCCCCGCGGCTATGGCCACGCAGGTCGATGGCCACATGCGTTGCTCCGGAATGCCGTTCGATATTGGTCATGGCTTCTTGTGCGACGCGGTAGAGGGCGATCTTGGCGTCCTCGGCCAGACGGTTGCGGAACACCACCGTCTCGAAGGTGATGTCCATGCCGGTGCGCTGCCCGAAGTCTTCGGCCAGCGTTCGGATCGCGGGACCAAGACCAAGATCGTCCAGAACACCGGGGCGCAGATCGCGGCTGATCCGGCGGACTTCCTGAATGGCGCCGGACAGATGTTCTATGCCCTGATCCAGGTTGTCGCTGCCGGCGCTGTCACCCGTGGCCAACCGCCGTTTGGCGATTTCGAGCGCAAAGCGCACCCCGACAAGGATTTGGCTGATCCCGTCATGCAATTCGCGGGCAACGCGGCGGCGTTCCTCTTCCTGAGCGTCGAAGACCCGTTGTGTCAGCTTCTTGAGTTTGGCATCGGCCAACCTGCGTTCGCGGATGTTGATGAACAGCCCACTGGTAAAGACCAGCAGCAATGCCGCCAGAGTGATCGCACCTATGTAGAGGAATGTCCGCCGCACCCGGGTTTCGACCTGTTCACGCGATGCGGCGACAGTGGCCACGACGTCATCCACGAAAACACCCGTCCCCACGGCCCATTGCCAATCCTGAAAGCCGATCACATAGACGATCATGCGTGCCATCTTGCCGGTCGAGGGCTTGGGCCATTCATAACTGTGATAGCCACCACCCGAGCGTGCCAGCCGGATCAGCTCATCGGTGATGGGGACGCCGTTCGGATCTTTCATGCCGTCCCAGTTTGCGCCGATCAGATCGGTGGATCGGGGGCTGACCAGATTGGTGCCGTCATAATCGTAGACAAAGAAATACCCGTCCTGACCGTAAAGCATGGCCGACAATGTCTGTGTGACCTCCTGTTTGGCGGCGTCATCCGGCGCGGCGCGTCCATAAACGTTGATCACGGCGTTTCGCGCGATGGACAGGTAGTTCTGCAATTCGGCGCGTTTGGCCGAGATCAGCTGCTCTTCGAGCTGCCGTATCTCACGCTCGGCAAGCTGGCGTGATTGTAGTGTGACCAGAACAGAAATGGCCACCGCCGCAAAGATCAACGGCAGAGTGGCTGTCAGAAACATTTTCTGACCGAAATTCAACCTGAGTCGTTCGCGTAGAAACGCCATGCGAACCGCTTAATCCCAAACACACGGGAATCCCAGAGTGACCCCCCTGGACTGTCTCCAATAAAGCCGTTCGGCCTGCAATACCCGGCGTCAAACCTTCAGATCTACGCAGTAATAGGTATTCCCGATTGGACATTGCCGCGTTAGGTTCGCCGCACTTTTTACGGTTTGCACGCCTGCCGGAAGAAAAGGCGAGCGCACATGATCTTGGAGGAGATACTAAATGGATCGTCGTTCTTTCCTGAAGAACTCTGCCCTTGGCGGTACTGCCGCGGCCGCGGCTTCGCTGGCCGCTCCGGCTTATGCGCAAGGCAACCGGACGCTGACGATGGTCACGACCTGGGGGCGCGGCCTTGCCGGCGTGTTCGACGCCGCACAAAAGGCAGCCGATAACATCAACGCCATGGCCGACGGCTCGATCACGGTCGACGTCAAGGGTGCGGGCGAACTTGTGGGCGCGTTCGAAGTGTTCGATGCCGTCACCGCAGGTCAAGCCGACATGTATCATGGCGCTGATTATTACTTCGTCGGTCAACACCCGGCCTATGCCTTCTTCACATCGGTGCCATTCGGCATGACAGCGCAGGAACTGGCCAATTGGTATTATCATGATGGCGGCCACGATCTGCATGACGAGCTGGGGCAGATCTTTGGCCTGAAATCCTTTCTGGCGGGCAATACCGGCGCCCAGGCTGGCGGATGGTTCGCCAAAGAGATCAATGGACCCGAAGATTTCAACGGTCTGAAGTTCCGCATGCCAGGTCTTGGAGGCAAGGCGCTTGGCAAACTGGGCGCATCGGTCCAAAACCTTCCGGGTGCTGAAGTGTATCAGGCGCTGGCATCGGGGGCGATCGACGGCACCGAATGGATCGGGCCGTGGGCGGATGAAAAGGCTGGCTTCCAGGAAATCACCAAGTTCTACTATACCGCCGGGTTCCACGAGCCGGGCGCAGGCCTGTCGATCGGCATGAACCGTGACGTGTTCGACAGTCTGACCTCTTCGCAGCAGAAGATCATCGAGATCGCCTGCGCCGAAGCGCATCAGTGGAATCTTGCGCAGTTCCTCGCGAATAACGGCGCAGCCCTGCTGCGCCTGCAATCGGCCGGCGTCAAGACACTGGAATTCCCCGAAAGCGTCTGGGATGCCTTTGGTCGTGCATCGGAAGAAGTGCATCAGGAAAACATGGGCGACGAGATCTACAAGAAGGTCTATGACAGCTACATGGCGTCGCTGCGGTCGTCCTCGGGCTGGTTGCAGAAATCCGAAGGCGCGTACCGCGAACAGCGCGACCGCGTGCTCGGCTAAGGCAGGCGCCGGCCAAGATACAGCGGGTTCCGGAACAGGCCGGGGCCCACACATGCCGTCAAAGGCCTGCTGGCCTGAATTCATATCCGGTGCGAGGGAACGATGCTGGACGCAGTTGTCTGGTTTTTCCAGAACATCGCCATGGCCTTCTACAATCTGGGCTATGCGATCATTCATCCAAGTCTCTGGCTCGACTGGTCGGACAAGGCGTCGATCATGCGGTTCGTCTATTACGGCGGATCGGTCGAGTTCTTCTTTGTCGTGTTCACGACCTTTCTGGTCTTTACGGGCATCGGGCTTTGGAAAAGCGGCTTCATGTGGGGCTGTGTGCGCGTTCTGGAAGGGTTTTCGAACACTGTAGGACGGTTCTTTGCCTGGGCAGGTCTGCTGATGGTCCTGCAACAGATCATCATCGTCTTCATTCAGCGCATCTTCGCACGGCCCGATATCGTGATCGGTTTCGGTATCCCCCTCGAGATGGACATCAGTTGGTGGGCCGAGGAACTCAAGCTCTATAACGCGTTGGTCGTGTCGCTTTGTGCCACCTACACCTTCGTTCAGGGCGGTCATGTGCGCGTCGATCTGATCTATTCTGCGGTCAGCTTTCGCACCAAGAAAATCATCGACATGGTCGGATCGCTGATCTTCATGATGCCGATGGCGGTGATCATCTGGCTTTATGGCTGGTTTTTCATGTGGCGCCACCTGATCGTACCAAATCCATCCGCCAGCGACACCCTCGACCGTCTGGTCCTGAAATCACGCGCACTGCGCTGGAATGTCGAGACAATTGGCTTCTCGCCCAATGGGTTCAACGCGTATTTCCTGTTCAAGATCCTTCTGGTCGCCTTTGCGGGAATGGTGTTCCTGCATGCGGTGGCGTTCTTCTACCGCTCGTTCCTCGAGTGGCGGGAAGGTGAGGAAAGTGAAAACAAGTATCTCGACAAGGACAGTCTTGGCGAGGGTCAAGATGCCTTTGAAGGCACGCATTAAGGGGGCGGGCAGCCATGCTATTCGGACTTGACGGAGTCGAGATCGGCCTGATCATCGTGTTTCTGTGCCTCTTTGGCGGGATCTTGTCGGGCTTTCCGGTGGCCTTTGCGATCGGCGGCGCGGGCATCATATCGTTCGGCATCATCGCTGCGATGGACAGCGCGGGGTTGCTGATCCATCAGGCGATCGACACCTCCAGCCAGGCGTATGACGCGCTGATTTCGTCGGGCGTCAGGCCCGAAACCATATCGGTGTTCCGATACCCCGAGTTGCCCCGGATCGGCGAGCCGGTCTTTCCTCAGGGTTGGGAAGTCGCACTGGACCGCAATGTCAGTTTCATCGTGAACCGGATCAACGAGCGTGTGCTTGCCGGGCAGTCGATCGAAACATTGTTAGCGGTTTTGATGTTCGTGCTGATGGGCATCACGCTGGAGCGCTCGAAGATCGCCAATGATCTTCTGACAACGATGGCACGGGTCTTTGGCCCGCTGCCGGGCGGTCTGGCTGTGTCGGTGGTGGTTGTGGGCGCGTTTCTGGCAGCGTCGACAGGGATCGTGGGCGCAACGGTCGTCACGATGGGATTGCTGTCGCTGCCCACCATGTTGCGCAACAACTACTCGCCGGAACTGGCGACGGGCGTGATCGCGGCCAGCGGAACGCTGGGGCAGATCATTCCGCCCTCCATCGTGATCGTCCTGCTGGGCACGCTGGCGGGGGATCTCTATTCCGCCGCGCAAGAGGCGCGCGCCCAGGCGGCGGGCTGTACCGACGCGCTGACCGACCTGGGCACGCCGGCGGTGGTCTCCGTCGGGACGCTGTTCCAGGCGGCCCTGTTGCCCGGTATCCTGCTGGCGCTGCTCTATGCGCTTTATGCCTTTGGCTA
>JALQUE010000332.1 GCA_023260815.1 Roseovarius sp. | reverse complement strand
TGCCGCAAGCCACCGCGCGGTTGAGCGACCAGCCGGCCTTGGGCGGCGGCACCTATGGCAGCGGAGGCGGCCTGACGGTGGCGGCGGATGTCAGGGAGTATCAGGGCCGGATGCTGGTTTGTGGTGTCTGGGCCCAGAGCGAGCAGCAAAGCGTTCTGACCAAGGGGGTTGAACCCAAGGTGCTTGGGTCGGGCAGTGTCTATGTCGGCGATACGGCCGTTGTGCGGGGGCTGACCTTCATGACCGAAGTGGCGCCCGCCGACAGCTATGGGGGCGCGATGGCGAAGTGTGTGCAGACCACGCGCGCATGGACGGCGGAGGATGCGGCACAGCCCGTGAAGATCCGCATTCCCCGGCAGCTGGTGTTCCGCGACGCCGATCAGGACGGGGTGGTCGAGGTGTATTTCGAGCCGAAGGGTCCGGGCGCGGGTGCCCCGGCGTTGCTGGGCACGATCCTGGGCGCGATCGGCGCGGGCTGATCGCATCCTGGGGCGGGCGGGCCGGTTCAGACCGGCTGCGCGCCCGTTTGATCGTGTAGCCGGCTGTCCGTCGGGCCAAGATCTGTCAGTTGCGGATGCAATACGTCGCGCCGCCATAGATGACCGGGGCATGGCGGGGACAGGGGTTGTGCGACGTCTGGGCTCGCGTGGCGAGGCGCTGGCCACGGCCAAGACGGTCATCCGCGCAGGCATTGATCCAGGCGGCGTCCTGGGTCGATACGGTGCCATGGGGCAGAATACGCATCACGGTCTTGCCGCCCCAAGGGTATTCCACATAGGTCGCCTGCAGAAGGGGCCAGCCAGTGCGCCCAAGCTCATACTTGCAATCGACGATTGCGCCACGCTGTTCGCTTGCTGACAGGCGGTCTTTCTGCTTGGGAAAGTCGGCGGCGTGCGCCACCTGCGCGAGGAGGAGGGCCGATCCGGCCAAGACAAGGACTTTTGCGACGCCACGCATGGTGTCTCCCTTCAAAATAAGACTTGAATGAAAAATTTAACTTGGCCTGCCGTGACAGATCACAGGCCGAATACTTGCCACTATGGTCTCACGGTACATCGTTGGTAGAGGCGGCGAAACTGCAAAATGTCTCGGAGTGATATTCCGCCAGAGGCCGGAATGGCCGGGACTTTGTTGCAGGGCGCGCGCAAAAAGACTGGACAAGTGGGGAGCGATAAACTTTGCTCGTGGTTGTCTGTTTATGGTTTTGTTCATTTGATGAGTCACTTTGGCTTCCCATCGGTTCCGCGGGGGTATCATGATCCGATTTTTGACGTTTATCTTTTCGATCTGTCTTCTTTCTTCACCTTTACATGCACAGGATGCCCCCAGACCCGCCGTGGTCGCGGTTCCTGCCGAGATTGTCGAACTGTCAGAGACCGTCAGTTTCAACGGCAGGCTGGATGCCAATCTGCGGGTGGCGCTGATCCCGCGGATCAGTGGCGTGATCGCCGAGGTGGGCTTTGCCCCCGGTGACGTGGTCGAGGACGGTCAGGTTCTGTTCCGGATCGAGCCCGAGATTTACGCCGCTGCCGTGAAGGAAGCCGAAGGCGCGCTGCGCTCGGCGCAGGCGCAACGCGATCTGGCGCGGCTGGAGCGTGACCGCCAGGCGGAACTTGTGGCGCGGGCTGCGGCCGCGCGGGCCAAGCTGGATGATGCAGAGGCGACGCTGGCCAGCCGGGAGGGTGAGGTCATGCGGCTGGAGGCGGCGTTGGAGCGGGCGCGCGTCAACCTGTCCTATACCGAGATCAAGGCGCCTTTTGCGGGCCATATGGCCGAGGCGGCGGCGGATCGCGGGGCCTATGTGACGCCGCAATCGGGCGCATTGAGCACGCTGGTGCAGCTTGATCCGATCCATGCCGAGTTTCAGGTGCCGACCGCCGCGCTGCGCAGTTATCTGGAGCGTGTCGAGACAGGCGAGGCGTCGCACACGGCTGCGGTGTCGCTGCGGCTGGCGAATGGTTCGGACTATGCGGGGCGGGGTGACGTGGATTTCGTGGCGAGCAGCGTGAACGCGGGCACGGACAGCGTGACCATGCGGGCGCGGTTCGACAATCCGGACAGTCTGTTGCTGGATGGCGAACTGGTGCGGGTCACCCTGACGTCGGACCAGCCCCAAGGGCAGTTGGCGATCCCCCGACAGGCGGTGCAGCGCGACGTGCAGGGCGCGTTTGTCCTTCTTGTGGGCGAGGGGGACGCGGTGGAGGTGCGGCGCATCACCGTCGCGCGAAATGCGATGGATTACGCGGTGATCGGTGCCGGGCTGGAGCCGGGCGAGAGGGTCATCACCGAAGGGATCAACAAGGTGCGTCCCGGTGTGGTGGTCGATGTCGCCCCACTTGGGCAGGGTGGCTGATCCATGCTGGCTGACATTTTCATCAAGCGTCCACGCCTTGCCGGCGTGATTTCGATTGTGCTGTTTCTGGCCGGGCTGATTGCGCTGACGCGGATGCCTGTCGAACAGTTTCCCGATATCGTGCCGCCGCAGGTGTCGGTCATCGCCAGCTATCCCGGCGCCGGTGCCGAGGTGGTCGAGCAGACCGTCGCGCAGGTGATCGAAGATCAGGTGATCGGCGTCGACAACATGATTTACATGTCCTCGACCGCCGGGGCGGATGGCACCTATATTCTGAACGTCAGTTTCGAGGTGGGCACCGATCCTGATATCGCCACGGTCAATGTGCAGAACCGTGTCGCGCTGGCCGAGCCTCTGTTGCCGCAGGAGGTGCGCCAGACGGGTGTGCGGGTGGCCAAGAAATCCTCGTCGCTGTTGATGGGCATTGCGCTTTATGCCGAGGATGACAGTGTCACGGGCGCCGATCTGACCAATTACGCAAGGTTGAACCTGCTGGACCGGGTCAAGCGGGTGAATGGCGTGGGCGACGCGTCGATGTTCGGGGCGAACCAGTTCGCCATGCAGATCAATCTGGATGTCGACAGGCTGGCGGCGCTGAACATGACGCCGAGCGATGTGATCGCGGCGCTGCGCAGTCAGAACGTGCAGGCCGCCGTTGGCCGCGTGGGCGGGCAGCCGGTGACGCGCGATCCAGGCTTGCAGTTGAACATCACCACCAAGGGGCGGTTGGAAACCCCCGAGGAGTTCGCCGCGATCATCCTGAGATCGTCACAAGAGGGCGGGCTTGTGCGGCTGAGCGACGTGGCGCAGGTGGAGCTGGGAGAGCGTAATTCGGACGTGGTGACCAGTTTCAACGGCGCACCGGCGACGCTTATCGGGGTGTATCTGGCCCCCGGCGCCAATGCGATCGACGCCGCCGACGCGATCAAGGCGGTGTTGGCCGAGGCGGCCGAGGCGTTTCCGCCGGGCATGGCGCATGAGACCGTGTCGGACAGTTCGACCTTCGTCAAGGAAAGCATCACCGAGGTGGAGCACACGCTGATCGAAGCCTTCGTGCTGGTGGTGATCGTGGTGTTCATCTTCCTTGGGTCGCTGCGCGCGACCATCGTGCCGCTGATCGCGATCCCCGTGGCGCTGGTGGGCACGTTCGCGGTGATGCTGGGGATGGGGTTTTCCCTCAACACGGTGTCGCTGCTGGCGCTGGTGCTGGCGATCGGGATCGTGGTCGATGACGCGATCATCGTGGTCGAGGCGGTCGAGGCGAAGATGGCCAAAGATCCGAGCCTGACCCCGGCGCAGGCCTCGTCGGCGGCGATGGCCGAAATTACCGGGCCGATCGCCGCGACGACGCTTGTTCTTTTGTCGGTGTTCGTGCCGGTGGCGTTCATCCCGGGGATTTCGGGGCAGTTGTTCCAGCAATTCGCGGTGGCGATCTCGGTTTCGGTGGTGATTTCGTCGATCAACGCGCTGAGCCTGTCGCCGGCGTTGTGCGCGATCATCCTCAAGCCGCATCATGGGCCTGCGACGGGGATCATGGGGCGTATTTCGGCGGCGATCGACGCGACACGGGACCGGTATACCTGGGTGGCCGGGGCGCTGGCGCGGCGCGCGGTGCTGGGGCTGGCGCTGCTGGTGGGGGCGATGATCCTGACGGGGGGGCTGTTTCGGGCGGTGCCCACGGGGTTCCTGCCAAGCGAGGATCAGGGATCGTTCATCGTCGAGACGCGGTTGCCGGATGCGGCCTCGTTGAACCGGACGCAGGCGGCGCAGCGCGAGGTCGAGGCGATGCTTCTGGACTTGCCGGGGGTCGAGAGCGTCACGTCGGTGAGCGGGTTTTCCATCCTGGACGGGATCACCAAGTCGAACGCGGCGTTTGCGCTGGTGTCGATGGCCGAGTTTGCCGAGCGCACGACCGAAGAGACAAGTGCGTTCAACGCCATTGCCGAGGCCACCCGAAGGGGCGCCGCGATCCGGCAGGCGCAGGTCATTGCCTTCAACCTGCCGCCCATTGCGGGGCTTGGCAGCGGATCGGGCTTTGAATTGCAGGTGCTGGATACGGCGGGGCGCAGCGCGCAGGAATTGGCCGAGATCGCGAGGGGGCTGTCGTTCAGCGCCAATTCCGATCCGCGGCTTGCGGGGGTCTACACCACGTTTTCGGCCAATAGCCCGCAGCTGTTTCTGGAGATCGACCGCGAGCGGCTTTATGCGCTTGGGGTGACGGTGTCGGATGTGTTCGCCGCGTTGCAGCCGACGCTTGGATCGGCGTATATCAACGATTTCAATATGTTCGGACGGTCATGGCAGGTGCGCATGACGGCCGGGCCGCAGGATCGCGACACGGTCGAGGATATCGCGCGTATCCATGTGCGGTCGGCCAGTGGAGAGATGGTGCCGGTGGGCGCCTTCGCGGTGGCGCAGTATACGCTGGGGCCGATGTCGCTGGGGCGTTACAACAACCAGCGAGCGGCCAAGATCACCGGCAATCCGGGGCCGGGCGTGTCGTCAGGCGAGGCGATCGCGGCCATGGAAGAGGTGGCCGCGACGGCGCTGCCGAATGGGTTTGGCTATGAGTGGACGGGCACGGCGCTGCAGGAAAAGCAGGCCGCCGGGCAGACGACGGCCATCCTCGCGCTGGCGGTACTGTTTGCGTATTTCTTCCTTGTCGCGCTCTATGAAAGCTGGACCATTCCGGTGCCGGTTCTGTTGTCGGTGATCTTCGGGATGTCGGGGACGCTGCTGGCGCTCAAGCTGACCGGGCTGACCTTTGATATCTACGCGCAGATCGGGCTGGTGGTTCTGCTGGCCGTGGCGGCCAAGAACGCGATCCTGATCGTGGAGTTCGCCAAGGCCGAACGAGAAGCGGGCGAAACCATCGTGAACGCCGCCATTGCCGGTGCGCATGCGCGGTTCCGGGCGGTGATGATGACGAGTTTCGCCTTTATCGCGGGGCTTATTCCGCTGGTCACGGCCGAGGGGGCGTCGATGCTGTCGCGCCGAGCGGTGGGCACGGGCGTTGCGGGCGGTATGCTGGGGGCTGCTCTGGTGGGGATTTTCGTGATCCCGGCGCTCTATGTGGTGTTCCAGAGCCTGCGCGAGAAAGTGAAAGGCGGGCCGACGGACGCGCCGGGCAAAGCGCCGGCCAAAGCGCCGGACTGACCATGACCGGGGTGACCGCGTCCTACGGCACCGCTCTGCGCCATATCTGGCCTTTCACGCTGGTGCATGTCGCGCTGCGCGCCGTGGTGGCGGTACTGTTGGTGCCGGCGGCGGGGCTGGCGGTGAGTGGCGGGATGCATTGGGCCGGGGCGCCGGCATTGACCGATCAGGATATCGCGCGTTTCGCGCTGAGCCTGCCGGGGGTGATTGCGGGGCTGACCCTTGCGGGTGTGCTGTTTCTGGCGGCGGTGATGGATCTGGCGGTGATGACCGTCTTTTTATGGCTGGGCAAACAGAGTATCGGGGATGCCTTGTCGCGGGACATGCATTTCGTGATGGGGCGGCTTGGGCGATTGTTTGCCTTCGGTGTGATGCTGGTCCTGCGGGTGGCCGCGATTGCGGCGCCGTTTGTGCTGGCGGTCGGGGCGCTTGGGCTGCTGATGCTGGGCGCGCATGACATCAATTTCTATCTGACCCATCGTCCGCCCGACTTTCTGGTGACTGTCGCGGTGGGCGGCGCGATCGTGCTGGCGATGGCGGGCGTTTTGTTGTGGCAGCTGTCGGGGTGGGCATTGGCGCTGCATCTCATGCTGCT
>JALQUE010000165.1 GCA_023260815.1 Roseovarius sp. | reverse complement strand
GTGCCTAGTCCAGAGACATAGCCGCCTACGCCGCCCAACATACCGCTCTTGACGACATCGCCTAAGTCACCACCCTGTACGGCTGTGGAAACACCAGAGGCTACGCCAGCAGAGATTCCAGAGGCTAGTGCAGCATTAGTTGGGGCTATCGCTTGGCCTACGCCAGCGAACATACCTTGACCAGCGGCTGCTTGTCCACCCATGTAAGCACCGGCAGCGGCCTTAGCAATGTCGCCTAAGTCTCCACCATTAATCTTAGCCTGACCAGCTGCCCACGCAGCGCCTGCTACAGGGTTAGCAATAGTTATAGCAGCAGTTAACGCGGGGAGGGCATACTTTTCAAAAGCATCTGGCTGATCAGCTTTGAATGTATAATACTCTCCAATCTTAGGACTGCCTTGCCACTTGCCTTCATCTAATGTTTCAATTAGTTGTTGATCATATCCTAGCTTTCCTAAGGTATTTAGCAGGGTGTAGTCGTTGCCTGTACCTAAGTTAAGTATTTCAATATCGCCCTTGTCGTTAGTTCTTATTAAGTCAGCGGGGTTTTGTTTAAAGTAGTCTGCATATATGTCAGCTTGTTTGCCGGTTATATAGTCGCTGGTGTTGCCAAATCCGGGCATACGATTTCCGGGGTCAAACGATGACAAGGTGCTAGAGCGTATCTTGCTAGCTGTGTTTTGAAGCCCTGTAAGAGCATCAACCAATGACGCATTGGAGTCAATAGTTGCGGTGCGAGGCCCAGTGCCTCCAAAGTACGAGGCATTTGTGTTCCCATAGGTAGATGTAGTAGGCTCAGCAGGAATACTTACAGCACCCTGCATAGTAATCGGACTAATCCCTACGTTACCCTGCACAGGCTTCTGAGCCACAGGCGCAGCAGGCGCTGTTGTGTCGCCAAATGGGTCTGCGTAGTCAAATGGGCTTTTAAATACCATTACTTACCCTCAATCTGTTTAGTCTTCTCAAACGTGCGTAAGGAACCTAATCCCAACATACCCATTAATA
The DNA here is from genome assembly GCA_023260815.1 of Roseovarius sp. Lineage (GTDB taxonomy): Bacteria > Pseudomonadota > Alphaproteobacteria > Rhodobacterales > Rhodobacteraceae > Roseovarius. The sequence continues at coordinate 9,733 of JALQUE010000165.1, read as the reverse complement.
CTGGCAACATAGTTCCAGTGTCTGCTTGAGGAATGGCAATACCAAAGGCAGCGGCCAGAGGACTAATAAGGAAGTTGATAGCAAAGCCAGCTACGCACACCCAGCCTACTGCGGGTCGCCAGCCGCTCTGCCAGAAGCTACCCTTAGCCTCTACCTTGTTCACTTCGATCTGAGCTATGGCAATCTCTTGTGCATGACGCTGTGCCATCGTGGCAATCTCATGTGCCAGTTTAGCTTTAGCATCTTTATCCTCAACAAACTTGTCAAGGATATTAGAGATTGGCTCAATCAAAGCGAATAAGTTCATACTAAACCTTTAGCAATTACTGTAAACACACCGGCGACGACCACCCACATAATACGCTCAACCCACAGTCCTTTAGCGTCATGTATCTCCAGAGCCTGTATACGCCCCTCGTGGTCTTTAATAGCCGTTTTAAGCTCGTCTACGCCACCCTTAGTCTCACTATGTTTCTGCTCCAGTTCGGTCCGGGCGCGGTTCACCTTGCCGCGCATTTCGATCGTCGCCCGGCACAGGTTGGAATTGCGCCGCAGCAGATCCACGATCGACCCTCTGATCCGGATCGCGGCATAGGCGGCAAATGTCACCCCCTCGCGGGGGCTATAGCGTTGGCTGGCATCGACAAGGCCCAGATAGCCCGCTTGCAGCAATTCGTCGATTTCGGCGAAATGCCCTATTCTGCCGCTGAAATGCCAGGCGATGCGCTGCACAAGCTGCATGTTGTCCTTGACCAGCTTTTCGGTGTCGGTCGCCTGTTCGGCATAACGTTTGGGCGCGATCATTTGAATGCTCCAGGGTTGAGTTCAGGGCTGCGGCGCGGGGACATGACGATCATGCGTCCCCCCCGCCCACAGCAGATGGCAAAGCGGCCGACTGCCCCAGATTGCCGACGATCTCGATGCGCCGATGATCGGGCAGTTCGTTGATCGCCAGCACCGTGGCATCCAATCCGTGAGATTTCAGAACACCCGCCAGCGGGCGACGTATCTTGGCGGCGACAACCAGAACAGGCTGACGCCCCTCGCCGGCCAACCGGTCGGTGATGTCCGACAGACCTTTGGCGATCTGCGCCGCCAGCCCCGGTTCCAGCATCAGCCAGCCATCGGGCTGCACGCTGCGCTGCAGGACCGTCTCAAGCTCCGGCACAAGCGTGACCACGGGTATGGCCTGGCCGACCGGGGTGATTTCCTGCAGGAATTGCGCAACCAGTGCGGGGCGCAGGGCCTCGGCCATCTCCATTGGGTCCGCCGTCCTGCCCGCAATATCGGCCAGCCCTTCCAAAATCCGCGGCATGTCCGAGATCGGGAACCGGTCCGCCAGCAGATGACGCATGACCGAGGTCAGCAAATGCAGCGGAATCAGCTTGGGCACCACGGATTGCACCAAGGTCGGGCTGTGACGCTCAAGATTGTCCAGCAGCGCCTGAACGTCATCCTGCCCCAACAGCTCAGAGGCATGTTTGAGAAGGATCTGACTCAGATGCGTGACGATCACCGACTCCGGCTCGACGACGACATGATCGTCGGCCTCGGCCTCGGCCTGCTGATGTGGCAGGATCCAGACCGCTTCCATCCCGAAAGACGGATCGCGCGCCTCGATCCCGTCCAGCCGCCGCCGCGACAGGCTGCCCGGCAAGGCCAGCTTGCGGTCGGGATAAATGACGTCCTCGGCCACGATCGAGTGGCGAATTCTTATTCTATAGGCGTTGGTTCCAAGACCCAGATCATCCCTGATACGAACGCCGGGGATCACGAAACCAGCCCCCGACGACACTTCACGGCGCACCGATGTGACCCGCGAGACAAGCCCGCCGCCCTCGTTCTCGTCGATCAACCCAAGCAGCCCATAGCCCAGTTGCAACGTGACCGGCGCATAATCCGTGACATCCTCGACCGAGATCAGGCCCGGCTCGGACGGCGTATCGGATGTCTCGGCATCAGCGGCCTCGGCGGCATCGTCCGCCGCACCTTTTCTGACGGCAAGCCACGCGACACCCGCCGCAATTAGCCCCGCCACCAGGAACAGCAGGTTGGGCATCCCCGGCACAAGGCCCATGATCAGCATGACGATCGCCACTGGCACCCAGGCCCGCGACAAGTTCACCTGGCGTCCGATATGACTGCTCATGTCATGCGCCGACGAAACGCGCGTGACGATGATCGCGGTCGCGATGGACAGCAGAAGCGACGGGATCTGCGCCACAAGGCCATCCCCGATCGACAGCAGGACATAAGCCTCGACCGCCGCCCCGAAGGCCAGGTCGTGCTGGGTCGTGCCAATCGCAATCCCACCAAGAATATTGGCCAGCAGGATCAGGATACCGGCGACCGCATCGCCCTTGACGAACTTCGATGCACCGTCCATCGCGCCATAGAAATCCGCCTCTTCCGACACTTCAGACCGGCGGGCGCGGGCTTCGTCGGGCGTCAGAAGCCCGGCATTCAGATCAGCGTCAATCGCCATCTGCTTGCCCGGCATCGCATCCAGGGTAAAGCGCGCCGACACTTCCGACACACGCCCCGCACCCTTGGTAATGACCATCAGGTTGATGATCATCAGGATCACGAAGATCACCAGACCCACCGCGAAATTGCCCGCGATGACAAAAGTTCCGAAGGCCTCGATCACGCGCCCCGCCGCCCCCGGCCCGGTATGTCCGTCGGTCAGAACGATCCGGGTCGACGCCACATTCAGCGCCAGACGCAAAACCGTGGCGATCAGCAACACACTCGGAAACGACGAAAAATCCAGCGGCCGGTAGCTGTGCAGCGCCACCATCAGGACCAGAAGCGCCAGCAATATGTTGAACACAAAGAAGATATCCAACAACCAGACAGGCAGCGGCAGCACCATCATGGCCACCACAGCCAGGATACCCACAGGCAGGATCAGCCCTTGAAGGACATTGGGGCGCGATGGGATCGTCGTGGCACTCATGTAAAGGTATTCCTCGAAGGATCGGCGGCACGGTCGGGACAGGCCCGATGGTTTCCTGCACCCTGAGAAGCAAGACCCGTGCCAGACGCGGCATCCGGTCTGGCATGGCGATTGCATGATCCGGCGGGAAATGACCTCATGCCGGAGCGACCGATGAAGATCCGATTTACCTTTGCGCTCACATGCGCAGCACTCGCCCTTGCGGGCTGCTCGAAAGATCCCGCCACGGCGGTCGCCGCCCTGCCCTCGCAGGCCGATGCCGCAACCGTGGCTCTGGCCGAAACCAAGGATGCGCTGGACAAGGTTTCGCCGCCCGCACCACCGACACAGGTTGCGGCAACGGTGGCCCCGGTGCAGGAATTTCTGGGCACAGGCTTTGCGCAGGTCTCCCGGCAGCCGGGCGCATCGCTGAACGCGAAACGTCTGATGGCCATCCGCGCCGCCCGGCTCGAGGCGCTCCGCGACCTGACCGAGCAGGTACACGGCATCCGCCTCAACAGCACCTCCAGCCTGCGCGACGCCGTTCTGACCAACGATTACCTTCAGGCCATCGTGGCTGGCGAAATTCGCGGTGCCCGCACGGTCCGGATCACCCCGAAAGGCTCCGACAGCTACGAAGTGGTCATGGCGCTCAGCCCCGATACCGTGCGCTACATCCTGCGCGCCACCAGCCAGAAAGGAGCCTGACGCCATGCGCGCGACATTTGCCCTGATCCTGTTTCTGGGGGTCTTCGTCCTGCCGGGCACCCCGGCCCGTGCGCAAGCCGACATGGTCGAAGCCTTGGGCGTCGCCTATATCTCGGGGCGTGCGGATACCGATGCGGCACGCCGGCGCGCGCTTGGCGATGCGCTGGTCTCGGCGGCACTTCAGGGCGGGTCGCGCATCCACGGCATTTCCGTACTGGACCGCAGTACAATTCGTACGGACCTTACCATTCTCGAGACCGCCGCAGAGGTATCTAGTTACCGTATCCTGTCTCAAACCCGCCACGCGGATCGCTGGGAGGTGCGCATTTCGGCGCGCGTCAAACCGCCATCACCCCAACACTGCATGGGCAATAACCACCTTGTCGTGACGATGCGCCCCCCGCAGATCACAGTCAAACCGTCCAGCCCCGCCTGGGCCGAACAAGCCGCCGCCCACCTAGCCCAATCCATAATCACGACCCTCCACAGCAGTCGTCATGCCACTTTGGACGGCATTGTCGCGGATCGATCGACGCGGGTGCCATCCGAGTTGAATTATGCCGCGCTCATGCGCGGACAACCTCGTCCCGGCAAGGGCAACAGCATTCTCGACGTTGCCATTCATATCGCGCCGGCAAAGGGCATTTCGCGCCTCGGAGTCGAGCTGAGATTGTCCATGCTAAGCCCCGATGGGAAAAAGACATTCAAGACAACCACGACCCATTTCATTCTTCCCAAAAGCAGTATGTTACGGGCCGTTTCCGGGCAGGCGCGTCAAATGGCAGCTTTGGAAATCGCAGAGTTGAAAACCGTCGTCGAAAGCTTTCTGCAAAACTTGGCCTGCCAGCCTCCTGCCGCAATTCTTGCGCTCGAGGGCGATCGTCTGAGCATTCCACTTGCCAGCCGTCATGGCATAACCGCTGGCAGCATCGGCATACCGGATCTAACGTACGATGGGCTGACTTTGCTGGAAGTGGTGCGTGTCGAGCCATCCCGCACCCTGCTGCGTCCGCTTGACCCGTCGAGTCCGGCCCGGCAGTTCGCACAGCGCCGCGTCTATCTGGTCAAAGCCGGTTTCAGGGACTGACACCGATGATATGCCGACTGTTCATTGTCCTGATACTCGTCCTTGTCTGGCCGGCCCAATCCGTCGCATCAGACACCATCCCCTTGCGCCAAAGCCTTGAGGCAGCCATCGCCAACGCCGGTCTGACAGGATCACCGGCACTGTCCCCGCACCGCCCCACGCCCGACTGTGATCAGCCGCCCAAGATCACCGTCGACCGCGATGCAGGCAGCCTTGCCTTGTCCTGTGACACGCCAAAATGGCGCCGCATCATCCGCATCACGCATCAGGCGCAGGCGCCGTCCCGACCCGCGGTGACCCAAACCGTGCTGACCCTTGTCGAAAGCCTGCCCGCAGGAACCATCCTGCAACCCGCCCATATCACCGAAACCAAGGCACCACATACCGCAGCGACCACCGCGCTGGTCCTGCGCGATCACGCCATCGGACGACGGCTCAAGACGGCACTTGGGGCGGGGCGGGTTCTTCAGGCACGCCATCTGGAAATGTCTTACACGCTTCAAAAAGGCGATCTGGTGACCGTTACTCTGGACATGCAGGGCATACAGGTCGCCGCCGAAGCCAAGGCCCTGTCCAACGCCCAATTGGGAGAGCGCGTGGCATTGCAGAGCCTGTCATCCGACAGGATCTTGACAGGCATCGTCACTGGAAAAGGAAAAGTTTCGGTGTCGGCTAAAACATTCTGACACCGGGTCGTTATATCCTTCAGTCGTAACACCCCAACCAGAGTCGGGAGAGCAATGATGGTCGATCCCATTTCCTCGGCAGCAGCCGGACGGATCCGCAGCGCCTCGGGCGCCCCGGTCGCCGATACATCGTCCGAAAGAAACCAAGTCGACAAAGTGGGCAAAACCGCGTCGATCAGCCGTGATCAGGTTCAGCTTGGATCTTCCGGCACATCAAGCGTGGTCAGCGATCTGATCTCCAAAGGTCCGCCCTTCGATCTGGACACCGTGGAACGCATCAAGAAGGCAATCGAGAACGGAACCTATCCCATCGATGTCGACAAGATCACGCGACACCTGTTTGACAGCCACGACGACATTCGCCTGTAACGAGACCCGTCCATGAACGCATATCTTGTTTCACAGGCAGGTATCATTGTTGTTGGAACGGCAATCAGCCTGACACTGGCAGGCATATGCGTTGCGTTTTACATCAAGCGACTTGAAAAGCGCCTTTCGCGTCTGGCGACCGAGCGGGGCATCGCGAAAGAGTTTGCGCAGTTCGGCACTCAGGTCGAGGCGCTCAGCGAACAGGTGGATCGCTTGCAATCGGATATCGAATGGCTGCGCGAGGATCGCATCATCTCGCAGGTCGTCGATATGGCGCGCACGGATCTCAAGCCGCGTGGACGTGCGCAACGCCTGACGCTTACTGCAAGACAGCGGCGCAGGCCAAATTGACACCCAGATCCTCAAAAATGCTGTCTTATTGCATCTGAATTTTCGGAAACTTCTTATATAATTGAGACAGTTTCTCTTGCGCAGCCTGCCGATCTTCCACAGTGAGGTCGCGGGCGATCGTATCGCGCAAGATCAGAGCCTCCCGATCCCCCAACGCCGCTGCAGCCGCAAACCACATATAGCCCCGGCCCAGATCAGCTGGCGATCTCAGGGCTGTCTCGAGTGCCCCCAGGGCAATCAACGCCCGGATCGACCCGTCTTGTGCGCGGCTCTCAAGGTCGTGCGCAAGGCGGTCCACCACATTTGCATGCTGGTCTTCGGTGATGCCCCGCGCCACAGCTTCGGCCATGCGGCCTGCACGCGGCTCGCCCATCAGACGGGCTTTCAACAGCCAATACAGCGCCTCGGCATCGTTTTGCGCCACACCCTGCCCCCTTGCCAGCAAGACGCCAAGATTGGTCGCCGCCGTCAGATCACCAGACTGTGCAGCGCCCGACAAAAGGCGCACCGCCTGCTGCGCGTCACCGGCCCTAAACGCCTTCAAAGCGTCGTCCACGGCATCAGCCGATCGCGCAAAACAGGGCCAGGACGCAAGCAGGGCAATCCCGCAGATGTTCGCCACGGTTTTCAACGGCCTGCCCTCATGACAAGCTGGAGATACAGCAATCTTTGAGGCTTCTTGCCAGGCAGCACCTCATAAACAACAAGACGCTCGCGCCGGTTGGCATCGTGTTCTGAGCGGACAAGAATGGAACTGGGCAGAAAGACCGAATACCGCTCCAGCAACGCCTTGGGATCTTTCAGAAGGCACTCTTGAAACACCGGATCGATCCAGCCTCGGGCCAAGGCACGGCCCAGAATGTCCGGCAATACGTCTTCCACCATATCGCGATCGACCAGCCGAGTGGACATATCGACCAGCGCAAACTCACGCGAGGCAGGAGCGACCCGATGGCCTGCTCCCTGCCCGGCATCTTGCTGACGGACGCGGCTGACCCTGTCGCGCAATGTTCGAAAGGACATGCTGGTATCGATCCTTGATCCGGACACACGGCTACTTGGATCATAACGTCACGTTTTTGCCTGTCTTAGGCCTGACGCGAAAGATAATACGCTATCTCGGATGCACTATCGGGCGGGCGCACCCATCCTGATAAGATATCGGAATGAAAGCTTTCTCCCTGACACAAGTTCTGACTGTCGCCTTGATCGGCTTTGCCGTGCCCGCATATGTGGCCGTTGGCAGCGTCGTGGCCCTTGGCCAAAAGCCCGCAGTATCGTCCCAGGCGATCACGCCAGAGGATGAGGTCGCCCCACTCAACGCCGCCAAACCGATCTATCACGAACTCATGGACCCTGTGGTCGCCACGTTGGAGTCAGGTCAGACACTATCGCTGGAACTCGCGCTTGTGCTGGAGCCTGAAACGCCATCCTCTTTGCTTGTCGTGTTCGACAATGGCCGGTCGGTGCTGACGGCGGATCTGGCCACAGCGGTGCAGGACATCATCGAGGACACCTCCGATCCGTTCACCTGGTCAGATGTCGCAGTCCCGGTCACACAATCGATGCGCACCGCGCTGAATATGGCATTCGAGCGGGATGGAATGCCCGCCTATGCCCGCGAAGTCCTGGTTCTCAAAGCAATTCACTCCTCAACCACTCTCTCAGAAAAGTGAGGCCACGTATGTCCCTCTATGACCGAACATGCCCTTCGATGAGCGCTCCGCTCATGGACGCAGAGATCGAGATCGTGATGCTGGATTCTGGCGGGAAAATGCGCCAACGGCGCGTGGTTCCGGTTCTGGAACTTATCACCACTTCGCCCACCTCGGAATTGGGCGACAGACCGGCTCGGCGTCACACGTCCCTGCTGCACCCGGAGCGCCTGTAGCCAAGATATCGCAGACCAAAGCCCAAGGTTCCGACACCCATCATGACGGCAACGAGCGTTTCGTTGGCAGGAAAAAATCCCGCCATCGTCACAAGACCATCGGGTCGCAGCCAGATCAGGATGATCAGCATGCAGGCAACAGCCAGAAATGGCCGCAAAATGAGGCAGGTTCGGCAGGTAGGACAGTCTTTCATGTTCATCACCCTCGCGCCGCATCGCGGCGGGACCGCAGTTGTTGCATCGTGGACCGCAGATCGTCGCGGGCAGCCTTCACGGCTGCAAAAACCGCCGGCGAACGCTGGCTTTCATGCAGGGCTTTGGCCAAAGCCTCGGACAGGTCTTCCTGTTCCTGAAGGCGGCCCGACAATGCCGCCCGGCACATTGCCTCGCTGATCCGTCCAACGCGGGCGGCTTGCCTATGATCCTCAAGGGTTTCGATGACACAGTTCATCGTTGGGTCTTCCCGATTGCCACCCATGCCCCGTGAATATCCTCGAGCGCGCGCACGGCCGTTGCAAGATCGCCGCCCCCCTCGCCCCGCCAATGCAGCAGGATCTGCAGTCGTGTGAACTCGTAAAGCTTGAACAGGTCTTCCGCGATGTCAGCTCCCTGCTCGAAATCCAGACTGGATTGCAGAATGTAGATCGCGGTCAGCGCCCGGTTCAGATGGCTGTCAGGGCCGCGTGTTCCAGCCGCTTCCGCCGCAAGAAGAACCTGCGCAGAGCGCGTAAGTTCGCGCAGGGTGACCTCGATCACCGCATGGGGATCCTCGATCTCGGAGGGTTGTGGCTGGGCTACCTTTCGGTACCGTGCGAGTGCCAGACTGGAATGCATGTTGTCGCCTCCGTTCGCTTCATATCGGCCGTTCCATAATATAAAGAACGGCTGAACCAGCCGGTATTTAACCGGCCAGAGCAATATTCCGCTGTCGTGCCATCCGGCTGAGCGAAATAACCATACCAGTCTCCCCACCTGGCAGAATTGCAAGGCCAGAAACCCCGCGAATTCCTGACAGCACCCCACGCAAGGGCCGCAGCATGACAATTTGCTGACCCAGGATTTCATCCACCGGCACCGCGATACGGTCCTCGCCCGCGCACAGGATCACATAGAGACCCGATGCGCTTGTGGCGTGTGAATGACCGTTCAACGGCTGGATCGGCAACAAATCCCCCTCACCCAAGCGCAGCATGCGCATGCCATCGGCTGCCGAGATCGAGACACTTTCCTCACCCTGATGAATACGGAAGATTGCATGGATGGGCAGCACGTAGCGCACCTCGCCAATACGCACGACCATGCCATTGATAACATTGACATGCAGCGGAATGGCAATGTGGTGACGCACACCACCCGAGGGAACTGGACTGACCCGCAACTCACCCCCCCGACGCGTGAGCGAGACCGCATCATTGGCCAGTTCCTCCGCCAGCGGCAACATTTCACCGTTGTCCTGCAATTGCGCAATCACGCGCTCTTCCTCCTGAGAGACATCAAGATGGAAGCGGTAGGGTGGATTATCGGACGCCAGACGATAATCGACGATACGCCGCAGCAGACCGCGCAACTCGTTGATGATGATCTGATCCAACTGGACCGTATCGCCGGTATGGCTGAGCGTCGCGTCGTGACCAAGCTTCTTGGCGCGGGTCGACACGAAGGCCGCAAGCGGACGCAGAAAAGCCCCCGCAGGGCGTGCGCGC
>JALQUE010000152.1 GCA_023260815.1 Roseovarius sp. | reverse complement strand
AGTAATGCTCGAACACGCCCTGCGCAAACAGCACCGCACTCGCCACCATCTGCGCCGTGGTCTTCCACTTGGCCAATCGTGTCACCTTGAGCGTACCCGCCGTATCCCCCAGATACTCCCGCAACCCGCTCACGAACACCTCGCGGAACAGGATGAACGTCGCCGGCAACACCAGCCAGGGCGACATCGAGGAATAGCCCACGATCACCATCAACGCGATGACAACCATCGCCTTGTCGGCGATCGGATCCAGCATTGCGCCAAGTTTCGTCGTTTGTTTCCAAGCCCTTGCAAGATATCCGTCAAACCAGTCGGTGATCGCGGCGCTGATGAACAGCGACAGCGCGAACCAGTCCGCCCAAGGCCGGTGGAAATACAAGAACATCACCGCCACGCCGGGCGCGGCCAGCAGCCTCAGAAGCGTCAGAAGGTTGGGCAGGTTCCACGTCATGCGTGAGGTTCTACCCGCAACGCGACCAAAGGGAAAGCGCCACTGGATCAGCCTTTTTCATGGAAGAAATCATAGACTTTCTGGGCCAACCCCTCGGACACGCCCTCCACGGCCTTGAGGTCCGACAGGTTTGCGCGGCTCACCGCCTTGGCGCTGCCGAAATGTGCAAGCAAGGCGCGTTTGCGTGCAGCCCCCACGCCGGGAATGTCGTCCAGTGGTGTGGCCCCTACCGCCTTGGCCCGCTTGGCCCGGTGCGCCCCGATGGCAAAGCGATGCGCCTCGTCGCGCATCCGCTGGACGAAATACAACACCGGGTCGTTGCGCTGTAACGCCATGGGCCGTTTACCGGTGCGGTGGAATTCCTCTTTGCCGTGATCGCGGTCCACCCCCTTGGCCACACCGACCATCGGGATGTCCTCGACGCCCAAGTCGCGCATGATCTGAGCGACGGCACTGACTTGTCCCGCGCCCCCGTCAATCAGCAGCAGGTCGGGCCAGTGGCCCTGATCGCGGTCGGGGTCTTCCTTGAGCAAGCGTTTGAACCGGCGGGTCAGCACCTCTTTCATCATCCCGAAATCGTCGCCGGGCGTCAGGTCTTCGCCCCGGATGTTGAACTTGCGATAGCTGTTCTTCATGAAGCCGTCCGGCCCCGCCACGATCATCGCGCCCACCGCGTTGGTGCCCTGAATATGCGAGTTGTCATAGACTTCGACCCGTTTCGGCGGCGCCGGCAGGTCGAACGCCTCGGCCAGCCCCTTGAGCAGCTTGGCCTGAGTCGCCGTCTCGGCCATCTTGCGCGCCAGGCTTTCGCGGGCATTGCGCAGGGCGGCATCCACCAGCTCGGCCTTTTCGCCACGCTGCGGCACCAGAAGCTCCACCTTGCGGCCCAGTTTGCCGGTCAGCGCCTCGGTCATCAGGTCGGCATTGTCGATCGGGTGCGACAGGATCAATTGCCGCGCGGGATCCTTGGTGTCGTAAAACTGGCCGATGAACGCCTCCAGCACCTCGGCCTCTTCGACATCGGCGCCAACGCGGGGATAGAAATCCCGATTGCCCCAATTTTGCCCGGCCCGGATAAAGAACACCTGGACGCAGGCCTGTCCCTTTTCCAGATGCAGGGCCAGAATATCCGCCTCGGTCACGGTACGCGGGTTGATGCCCTGGGCGGTTTGCACCTGTGTCAGCGCCTTGATCCGGTCGCGCAGGGCGGCGGCGCGTTCGTATTCCATCGATTCGGCGGCCTCGGCCATCTCGGCCTTCAGCTTGGTCTGGATCTCGGTGGAGCGGCCCGAAAGGTAGCGTTCGGCATCCTTGACCGCCGCGGCATACTCGGCCTTGCCGATATAGCCGACACAGGGCGCGGTGCAGCGCTTGATCTGGTATTGCAGGCAGGGGCGGGTGCGGCTTTCGAATTGCGTGTCGGTGCAATTGCGCAGCTGAAAAACGCGCTGCAATTGCGACAGGGTCCGGTTCACCGCGCCGGCGCTGGCGAACGGGCCGTAATAATGGCCCTTTTCCTTCTTGGCCCCACGGTGCTTCTTGATCATCGGAAAGTCATGACCGGTGACAAGGATGTTCGGAAAGCTTTTGTCGTCGCGCAGCAGGACGTTGTAACGCGGCTTGAGCTGCTTGATGAGGTTCTGTTCCAGAAGCAGCGCCTCGGTCTCGGTCGAGGTGGTCAGGAACATCATCGACGCCGTCTCGCGGATCATCCGGTCGATCCGGGCGGTATGCCCCGATGGGCGCGCATAGTTCGACACCCTTGCCCGCAGATTGCGCGCCTTGCCGACGTACAGCACCCGTGCCTGGGCATCGAGCATGCGATACACCCCCGGAGACGCATCCAGTGTCTTGAGATAAGACTGGATCACCTCGTGGCCGGTCGGAGGGGAAATGTCAGATGTCTGCTCGGGCATGAGGCTCAGGTATGATTCTCTGGTGTGGCTGCAATCTTATCGTGCTGCGGGCAAGAGGAAAGCTGTCCACCAAACCTGTGGATAACCATGGGGGCAAGTTTGCGCGAAGGGAAAATTTTCTTTGTTCTGACATGCCTTCGTTGGCTTGCACAAAAAATAGGCGGTTTTTCAACGTATTGAAATCATTGCACAAAAACTTTGGGCCGTGACAAAATATTGAAAACATTAAAAATTTTGTAACAGGTTTCTGACGGTCATCTTTGACGTGCACAACTTTGGCCCGAATATGTCACTCGACGCCCAGGACATCCGGTGTCTGCCATCCCAGATGTTGCCCGCCATCGACGCACAGCAATTGTCCCGTAACCGCTGGTGCATCAAGGAAATATGCCAGCGCAGCGGTGATATCGGACGGGTTCGCGCCCCGGCCCAGAACCGTCGCTTCGCGCTGGCGTTGGAAGTGCGTTTCGGTCTGCCGGTGCCCTTGAAGCGTCGGGCCGGGGCCGATCGCGTTGACCCGGATATGGGGCGCCAATGCCTGTGCCGCGGTTTGGGTGAAGGCCCATAGACCCATCTTGGCCAGTGTGTAGGTCATGAATTCGGGTGTCAGCTTGCGCACCCGCTGATCTATCATGTTGATCACCAGACCCCGCGCCACAGGCTCGCCCATGTCGCATTTATCCGGTGCGGGCACCTGCGCCGCCATCGCTTGCGTCAGCACGAAGGGCGCCCGCAGATTGCTTTCCACATGCCGGTCCCAACTGTCGCGCGTCGCTGTTTCGATGGTGTCATACTCGAAAATCGAGGCGTTGTTGATCAGGCAGGTGATCGGCGCATTCAGCAACCCGGCGGCTTCTGGCAACAGGCGCTGCACCTGTGCTTCGTCCAGCAGATCGGCCTGCACGGTCACGGCGTTCTGCCCCAGCCCTCGGATCTCGGCGGCGACGGCTTCGGCTTCATCGCGGCTGGTGGCGTAATGCACCGCCACATCATGCCCGCGCCGCGCCAGTTCCAGCGCCATCGCACGACCCAGCCGTTTGCCGGCCCCTGTCACCAATGCTGTCGTCATGCCACGCCGCCTTTCTTCATGAGAGCACGAAGAGGACATAGGCCACGTAAAGCCCAGTCAAGACCACACCCCACACACGGCCGATATCCTGCTTGAAAAAGACGAACGGAATGATGAGCAGCGACGCCCCCAGCATCACCCACAGATCAAAGCGCAGGAATTCGGGATCGACCGGGATCGGGCCGATCACCGCCGTAATCCCGATGATCGCCAGCAGATTGAACATGTTCGACCCGATCACGTTGCCAAGCGCGACATCCGCCTGCTTGCGCAGCGCGGCCATGACCGTTGTGGCCAGTTCAGGCAGCGATGTGCCAAGCGCCACCAGCGTCAGGCCGATGACCGTATCGCTGACCCCGTATTGCCGCGCGATGATCGACGCATTGTCCACCAGCAGATCGGCGCCAAGCGGCAGCCCGACAAGCCCCAGCACCAGAAAGACGCTGATCTGCCACCAGGGCATGTCCGGGTCCGCGCCCTCAACGTCCTCGATCCCGTCGGCTGCGGACAGGGCCAAAGCGGCATTGGCGCTGCGATGGCGACTGGCCTCCAGAAAGGCATCGGTCAGCATGAAGGCCAGCGCCGCCAGCAGGATCAGCCCCGAGACCAGAGTGAACTCCCCGAGAAAGGCCAGTCCGATGAACAGGACCGACGCCACCAGCATGAACACATAGGTCTTGCGCGTGTTGCATTCGCTTGTGTGCAGCACCGACAGGATCGCAGGCACCCCCAGAACCATCAGGATATTGGCCGTGTTCGACCCCACCACGTTGCCAAGCGCCAGCCCCGGCTTGTCATCCAGCACCGCGTTCACCGAAATCAGCAACTCGGGCGCCGAGGTGCCGAATGCCACGATTGTCAGGCTGACGATCAGCGCCGGGATACCGACCCGCAGGCTCAGGTTGACCGCGCCCTTGACCAGCGCGTCACCGGCCAGAAGCAGGATCACCAGCCCCAGACCTGACAAAAGCCATGGCATCATTTCTTCTTGTCTTTCGTGCAGGGGCAGGCGCCCTTGCCGATGCGGAACCGCCCGCATGTCTGGCATTTCGCCGAGGCGAGCTTCTGTTGTCCCGGAAAGCGCAGTTTCCCGAACATGGCCAGAACGCCCATCGCGACGAGGAACAATATGACGATCTTGACGATCATGTCAGAGCCCGAAGCGCGCGTAGGACGCCCGCTCCTCGATGGCGGCGATGCCGTCCTGTGCGATGCTCATGCCGAACCGTTGGAAAAGCCCACGTTTGCGCCCGTATTGCGCAAACCGCACCTTGTCGCCGTAAAGCTCTTTCATCTTTGGGGCCACATGCCCGATCCCGTCCGCAAGGCCCAATTCGACCGCGCGCTGGCCCAGCCAGAACTCTCCGGTGAACAAATCGTCACTTTGCGTCAGCTTATCTCCGCGACGTGCGGTGACTTGCGTCTCGAACACCTTGTGCATCTGCTCGAGGATGTCTTTCAGGCGGCTCACGTCCTCGTCCTTCTGCGGCAGGAACGGATCAAGGAAGCTTTTGGATTTGCCCGATGTATGCACCCGGCGTTCCACACCCTGCCGCGCCAGCAGCACCGGTGCGCCGAACCCGGCCGAAATCACGCCGATCGACCCCACGATCGAGGCTGGATCGACCCAGATGTCATCCGCCGCTGTCGCCAGCCAATAGCCGCCCGATGCGGCCACATCTTCGACGAAGGCATGAACTGGAATGTCCTTTTCCTCGGCCAGCCGCCGAATGCGGGACGCGATCAGCGACGATTGCACCGGCGATCCGCCGGGCGAATTGATCAGCAACGCGACCGCCCGTGGCTTGCCGCGTCTGAACGCCTTCTCGATCGACGGGGCCAGCGCCTCGTCGCTCAACTGTGTGCGGCTCCCGGCGCCAATCGCGCCGCTCAGCCGGATCACCGAGACCAAAGGCCCGCGGTTCAGGAAGGGGATACGCTCTTTCATGGTCAGGCATGTAGATTGCCCGCCGCGCACAAACAAGGCGACGGGACCGGCCATTTCGCGCGCTGACACAAAAACTGCGTCTGCACGGGCAAATAAGTCACGCCGCAGGCCGGCTCAGGATTTGATCCTGTAGCCGGTCTTGAAGATCAGCCAGACGATCAGCAGGCAAATCCCGGTAAACGCCGCAATCGCCAGAAGGCTCAGCCCAACGGACACATCCGCTTGTCCGAAGAACGACCACCGGAACCCCGAAATAAGGTAAACCACGGGATTGAAATAGGACACGGTCTGCCAGCCTTCGGGCAACATCGAGATCGAATAGAACGACCCGCCCAGAAACACCAAGGGCGTTATGACCAACAGCGGAATGATCTGCAATTGCTGGAAATTCTCGGCCCAGATGCCGATGATGAACCCGAATAGCGAGAAGGACAGGCAGGTGAGCACCAGAAAGCCCAGCATCGCCGCCGGGTGCTGCACGTCGATATCCACGAAAAATCTGGATGTGATCAGGATCACCAAACCGATCAGCAGCGATTTCGTCGCCGCCGCCCCGACATATCCCAGAACGATCTCCAGAAAATTCACCGGCGCTGACAGAAGCTCATAGATGGTGCCGATGAACTTGGGAAAGTAGATCCCGAAACTGGCATTGCTGATCGCCTGCGTCATCACCGTCAACATGATCAGACCCGGCACGATGAAGGCGCCATAGCTGACCCCTTCGATCTGATCTATCCGGCTGCCGATGGCCGACCCGAACACCACGAAATACAGCGTGGTCGAGATCACCGGCGACAGCAGGCTTTCCATCAGCGTCCGCATGAAGCGCTTCATTTCATAGACATAGATCGCCCGGATTGCCCGCAGGTTCATGCCACGTCCTCCTTGACCAGCCCGACGAAGATCTCTTCGAGGCTCGATTGCGTGGTATGCACGTCGCGCAGCGTCAGCCCTTCGGCGGCCAATGCCTGCAACAGACGGGTGATCCCGGTGCCGTCCTGCCCGCGCGTGTCATAGTGATAACTCAGTGCATCTCCCTCGGGCGACAGTTCCAGATCATACCTTGCCAGCCCCTCTGGCACGGCGCTGATCGGTGCCGACAGGTCAATGCGCAGGGTCTTGCGGCCCATACGCCGCATCAGATCGGTCTTGTCCTCGACCAGCAGGATTTCGCCGCGGTTGATGACGGCCACGCGATCTGCGATGGCCTCGGCCTCTTCGATGTAATGGGTCGTCAGGATGATCGTGACCCCTTGGGCCTTCAGACCCTCGACCACCTGCCACATATCGCGGCGCAGCTCGACATCGACGCCGGCGGTCGGCTCATCCAGAAACAGCACCTTGGGTTCATGCACCAGTGCCTTGGCGATCAGCACCCGCCGCTTCATGCCGCCCGACAATTCACGTGTGCGGCTGTCACGCTTGTCCCACAACGACAATTGCCGCAACAAGCGTTCGATCAGCGCGTCGTCTCGGGGCTTGCCAAACAGACCGCGTGAAAACCGCACCGTGTTGATGACCTTCTCGAACGGCTCCAGCGCCACCTCTTGCGGGACCAGCCCGATCATCGCGCGGGCCTTGCGATAGTCGTTGACGATGTCATGCCCGCCGACGCGCGCGGTCCCGCCCGTCGGCGTTGTGATCCCGCACAGCGCCGAAATCAGAGTCGTCTTGCCGGCGCCGTTCGGGCCAAGCAGCGCAAGAATCTCGCCCTCTTCAATCCCGAGGGATACGCCCCTCAGGGCCTCGAACCCGCCGTCATATGTTTTCTGCAGGCCCTCGACCTCGACTATGGATGCCATTGCGCACCTCCGTTTCCTTCCCCGAAGCTAGGCGTTTGCGGGCCAACTGCAATCCACCGGGCGCGCAGGCTTTTCTGTGCGCCACCGCAGAATGGTCAAACTCCTGTCGAATTAACCGTTTATTAACTTATCTAAACCTTAGTGGCGCGGCGCGAAAAACGGATGACTTGAAGAGACATGATGACCCGCTTGATTTCGTTGGCCGCCCTGATGCTGTTCGCCGCCTGCGGTGAACCCGCCACCAAGGAGTCGCGTATCCTTCTGATGGGCGACTCTCTTCTAGCGTTCCACAAGGGGCAGGCCCGCGCCGTGTCCCATGCGATCGAAGCCGAACTCTCCGAGCCGGTGACCGACCGCGCAGTCTCGGGGGCGCGGTTCTTCTATTCGCTGCCGATCTCGGGCAGTGCCGGGCTGAACATCATGCAGCAATACCGCGAAGGGCCTTGGGACTGGGTCGTGCTCAATGGCGGCGGCAATGATATCTGGATGGGCTGCGGCTGTGGCGCCTGCGGGACGCGCATCGACCAACTGGTATCAGAAGACGGCCGAACCGGGCGCATACCGGGCTTTGTGTCCACCCTTCGGGCCACCGGGGCGCAGGTGATCTTCGTCGGCTACCTGCGCACGCCGGGCGTGCGATCCCCGATCGAAGGCTGTGGCGACGAGGGCGATGAAATGGACCGCCGGCTGACCCGTCTGGCGGCCCTGGATGCGGGCGTGCATTTCCTGCCGCTGGCCGATCTGGTGCCGCATGGCGACCGGTCCTATCATTCGATCGACCTGATCCATCCCTCGCAAAAGGCCAGCCGCGAAATCGGCGCGCGTGTCGCCGGGATCATCGCCCGGAACGAGTGACCCCGCGTCTCACTTCTTGATCAGCCGCTTCAGCCAGCCCTTCTTTTCGGCCTCTTCCGGCGCGTCGTCATCCTTGGGGCCTTCGATCACCTCACCCAGCCGGACAAAGAAAGTATCGGCCATCTTCTTGGCGAATCCATCCACGATCCGGCTGCCAAGCTGCGCCAGCTTGCCGCCGACCTTGGCCTCCACGTCATAGATCAGCCTGGTGCCCTCGGGCACCTCTTCCAGACGCACATCCGCGCCGCCCTTGGCGAACCCGGCCGCACCGCCCTTGCCTTCGCCGGTCAGGGTCAGGCTTTCATGCTCCACCATGTTCGAGATCGTGACCGCCCCCTTGAACGTGGCCTTCACCGGCCCGACCTTCTGGGTGACCGTCGCCTCATAGCCATCCTGCGGATTGCCCGTCACGTCCTGTGCGCCGGGCACGCATTCCTTTAGCACGTCAGGGTTCAGAAGCGCCGCCCATACGGTCGCGCGGTCGGCCTCGATAATACGTTCGTCACTCATCTTCATGGGGCGGCTCCTTGTGTCGCGATTTCAGACCTGAGGTTAGACCAACCGCGCAACAGCGCCAAGCGGCCATTGCACCCCCCGAGAGGCCCGCTAGGATGACGCCACCCCAACCGCAGGAAAGGCGACCCCATGTTGCAGGGCATCCGCGTGATCGAGATCGAAGCGCTTGGCCCCGGCCCCTTCGCGGGGATGATGCTGGCCGATCTGGGCGCCGAGGTGATCGTCATTCATCGCCCCGGCCCGGGCAATCCGGTGGCCGGCGATGCAAACCTGCTGGACCGTGGCAAGAAATCCATCACGCTCGATCTGAAAGACCCCGCCGATCTGGCCACCGCCCGTGCGCTGATCTCGACGGCCGATGCCCTGATCGAAGGATTCCGCCCCGGCGTAATGGAGCGTCTCGGCCTTGGGCCAGATACCTGCCGCGCCGACAATCCGGCGCTGGTCTATGGGCGCATGACCGGCTGGGGGCAATCCGGGCCCAAAGCGCATATGGCCGGTCATGACCTGACTTACATCGCCACCTCTGGCGCGCTCTGGTATGCCTCGTCCCCCGATGCGGCGCCGCTGACGCCGCCCACTCTGGTGGGCGATGTGGGGGGCGGTGCGCTGTATCTGGTGGCGGGGATGCTGGCGGGGCTTCTGGCCGCCGCGCGCAGCGGACAGGGGACAGTGGTTGACGCAGCGATCGTCGATGGCTCGGCGCATATGATGGCGCTGCTGATGTCGATGGCGCCCTCCGGCAACCTGTCGCAGACACGCGGCCAAAGCCTGCTGGACGGCCCGCATTGGTGCCGGACCTATGCCTGCGCCTGCGGCGGCCACATCGCGGTCCAGTGTCTGGAGCCGAAATTCTACGCCGCTTTCCTCGATCTCATGGGCCTGTCGGGCGATCCGGCCTTTGCCGATCAGACCGATGCAGGCCAATGGCCCGATCAGGCCGCGCGTCTTGCCGCGCTGTTTGCCGCCAAGCCCCGCGATCACTGGGCCGCTCTGTTCGACGGGAGCGACGCCTGCGCCGCCCCGGTCCTGTCTCCGTCCGAGGCCGCGACCGATCCGCATATGGCCGCGCGTGGCGTCTGGACAGATGCGTCAGGGGTGCGGCAACCCGCGCCTGCGCCCCGTTTCGACGTGGGCACCCCTGCGCCCGGACCGGTGCCGGAACGCGGCGCGCATGGCGCCGAGTTGCGCGCCGATCTGGCCCGCCGCGGCCTGATCTGACATCCTCCGCGCGCGCCCCCTTGGATCATCCCGCCCAAGCCGTTATCTTGGCCGTTCGCATTGCCGCGCCACAGGATACCCGACATGGCCAAGCCGAAGGATAACCCGAACTACAAGGTCGTCGCCGAGAACCGGCGCGCGCGCTTCGACTATGCCATCGAGGACGATCTGGAATGTGGCATCATCCTCGAAGGCTCCGAGGTCAAATCGTTGCGCCAGGGCGGTGCCAATATCGCCGAAAGCTATGCGACCGTCGACAATGGCGAATTGTGGCTGATCAATGCCTATGTCGCCCCCTACGAACAGGCCAAGACCTTCCAGCACGAGGAACGCCGCCGCCGCAAGCTGCTGGTGTCACGCAAGGAACTTGCGCGCCTCTGGAACGAGACGCAGCGCAAGGGCATGACGCTCGTGCCGCTGGTGCTCTATTTCAACCATCGTGGCATGGCCAAGCTGAAGATCGGGATCGCCAAGGGGAAGAAAACCCATGACAAGCGCGAAACTCAGGCCAAGCGTGACTGGCAACGCCAGAAACAACGCCTCCTGAAAGAAAACAACTGAGCGGCGGTCATGGAACTTCTGATCGCCCTACTTTCCGGCGCCATCGGCGGCACTCTGGCGGCGGCGATCTATCGGGTGCTTGGCTTGGGGTTTGTGGTGAATTCCGCCGCCGGCATCCTGGGCGGTCTGCTGGGATGGACGGCGATCGAGACGCTTGGCAGCGATACGCTGGCCCGGCTTCTGGGCGGCGGCGATACCGGCGTGATCGCCACGCAGGCCGTGGCGGGGGCTCTTGGTGGCGCGATCGTCCTGATGATGCTCGGGATGACCCGCAGGCTGCTGGCGAAATAGGCGGTTGCGGCACCGGGGCGCTTGCCCTCGATCGCGCTGCGCGATAGGCATGAAGCGTCCGCAAACCGGGGGCCGACCATGGCACATGACGATCCAAAGACGCTTGTTTCAACCGACTGGCTGGCCAGCCATCTCAAGGATCCTGACCTTCGGGTGCTGGACGGGACATGGTTCATGCCCGCCGATGGGCGCGATGGCCGGTCCGAGTATCTGGCCGCACATATTCCCGGTGCCCGGTTTTTCGATATCGACGATATCAGCGATCACCGCTCTGATCTGCCGCACATGGCCCCGCCGGTCGAGAAATTCATGTCCCGCCTGCGCGCCATGGGCGTGGGCGATGGCCATCAGGTCGTGGTCTATGACGCGCATGGCCTGTTTTCGGCGGCGCGTGTCTGGTGGCTGTTCCGCCTGATGGGCCAGGACAACATCGCCGTTCTGGATGGCGGTCTGCCCAAATGGCAGGCCGAAGGCCGCCGGATCGAAGACATGCCCCCCCTCGTGCGTGACCGCCACATGACCGTCCGGCGCCAGAACCAGATGGTCAAGGATGTCACGCAGGTGGCCGCCGCCTCCAAGCTGGGCGATTACGAGATCCTCGACGCCCGCTCTGCGGGCCGGTTCCGTGGCGACGAGCCTGAACCCCGCGCGGGGCTGCGCTCGGGCCATATTCCCGGCTCGAAAAATGTGTTTTACCGTGACCTTCTGAACGAGGACGGCACCATGAAGGACGCCGATGGCCTGCGCGCCGTGCTGGCCGCGTCGGGTGTCGATCTGGGCAAGCCGGTCATCACCTCCTGCGGGTCTGGTGTGACCGCCGCCATCATCAACCTTGCGCTGGAACGGATCGGCAAGACCGACCATGCGCTCTATGACGGATCATGGACCGAATGGGGCGCGTTCCCCACCGTGCCCGTCGCCACCGGAGACAAGTGATGTTCGAACATCTCAACGAACAACCCAAAGACAAGATCCTCGCCCTGATGCAGGCGTTCAAGGACGATCCCCGCGAGGACAAGATCGACCTTGGCGTCGGCGTCTACAAGAACGCCGAAGGCGTGACCCCCATCATGCGCGCCGTCAAACAGGCCGAGCGTCAGTGGTGGGACCAGGAAACCACCAAGGCCTATACCGGCCTTGCCGGCGACCCGGCCTTTGCCGACGCGATGATCGGCCTTGTTCTGGGGGATGCCGTGGCCCGCGATCAAGTGGCCGCCGTCGCCACGCCCGGCGGCACCGGCGCGGTCCGGCAGGCCTTCGATCTTGTCCGCATGGCCACTCCGGATGCGCGCGTCTTCGTGTCCGACCCGACATGGCCCAACCACCTCAGCATCCTCAAGCACATGGCGATTGAAACGGTGATGTACCGGTATTTCGACGCCGAGAGCGGCGGGGTCGATTTCGCCGGCATGATGGAGGATCTGGCCCAGATGCGCGCCGGTGACGTGCTGCTGCTGCATGGCTGCTGTCACAACCCCACCGGCGCCAACCTCACCGGCCCCGAATGGCAGGCGGTGATCGATCTGGTCAACGCCAAGGGCGTCGTGCCGATGATCGACATTGCCTATCAGGGCTTCGGCGACGGTCTGGATGCCGACGCGGCCGCGACCCGCATGGTGGTCTCGGGCTGCCCCGAGGTGCTGATCGCGGCCAGTTGTTCCAAGAATTTCGGTATCTACCGCGAACGCACGGGTCTTCTGATGGCCGTCGCTCAGGATCGCGGGCTGCATACGGTGACGCAGGGCAATCTGGCCTATCTCAACCGCCAGAACTATTCCTTCCCGCCCGATCACGGCGCGCGTCTCGTGTCGCTCGTGTTGACCGATGACGCCCTGCGCGCCGATTGGCAGGCCGAGCTTGAAGAGGTGCGGACAGGCATGCTTTCGCTGCGCGAGCAGCTCTCGTCCGAACTGCGCCGGCTGGCCGGCTCTGACCGCTACGGCTTCATTGCCCAGCATCGCGGGATGTTTTCGCGGCTCGGTCTCTCGCCCGAGATCGTTGAGCGTCTGCGCGCCGATCATGGCATCTACATGGTCGGTGACAGCCGCATCAACATCGCCGGTCTGAACGCGGAAACCGTGCCGAAACTGGCGCGTGCGATCATCGATGTGGGCGCCTGAGAGGGCGCCCGGCCGGGCATCGGACGGGTCTCGGATCAAGTGATGGATCAGGCGCCGTAGCGTGCCAGAAACATCTCGACCACACCCGTGACCACCCGTTCGATCTCGGCTTCGGTGATCTCCTCGCAGATCCCGCACAGGCGACGCACGAACAGATCGCTCTTGCACAGCTCTCCGAACTGGTTGGCCGCCAGGTCCATATCGTCGATCTGCAGCTCGCCTCGGTCGATATAGGGCTGCAGGATCGCCGACAGCCTCGCGCGTACCAGCGCCGGGCCCGACTCGTAGAAGCGCCGCCCAAGCTCTGGAAAGCGATAGGATTCCGCCACGCAGATGCGATAGACCTGCTGCCCGAAATCCGACAGGAAGAACCGCACGATCCGGTTGGCCGCCTCATGCAGCACAACCGCGACCGGATCGCTCAGATCGAACTCGGCCATCGCCTCTTCGGCCTGCCGGTTGCATTCGACACGGGCCACTTCGGAAAACAGCAGGCGCTTGTCGGGAAAATAGCTGTAGAGCGTCGCCTTGGAGACACCCGCCACACGGGCGATTTCATCGACACTGGCACCTTCGAACCCGTCGCGCATGAACACCTCGCGTGCGCCGTCAAGCACCTGATCGAATTTTCGACCCTTCTTGATTTCAGCAGCCATGGCCGTCATGCGGTGATCTCCCAAGCTGAAGCACTCTAGTCGCGCGCAGGATGTATCGCAAGCATCTCGCCGACCGTGACGCGGATCGCCCCCATATCGCACTTGCACGCTCCGGCAATTCCACTACCTTAGAACCATTCTAAACGGAGTCTCCCGCCATGATCCCCGGAGTGATGTCACGCCGCCGCTTTTCCGATCTCTCCGAACAAGAGGTGCTGGCCCTCGCCATCTCCTCCGAAGAAGACGACGCCCGCATCTACCGCAGCTACGCCGAACGCCTGCGCGCCGATTTCCCCGACACCGCTGCGCTTTTCGATGGCATGGCCGCCGAAGAAGACACCCATCGCCGCGCCCTGATCGACCTGCATGACACCCGCTTCGGCGGGGTGATCCCGCTGATCCGCCGCGAACATGTGGCGGGCTTCTATGCGCGCCGCCCCGTCTGGCTGATGGAAAACCTCGGGCTGGACCGCATCCGTGCCGAGGCCGAAGCGATGGAGCATGACGCCGAAGCCTTCTACCTCAAGGCGGCCCAACGCAGCACCGATACCGCCACCCGCAAACTTCTGGGCGATCTCGCCGCTGCCGAGGCCGGCCACCAGACCCGCGCCAGCGACCTCGCCGAAAGCCATCTCGACGCGGCCAGCCGCGACAGCGAAGACAGCACCGCCCACCGCAAGTTCATCCTGACCTGGGTGCAGCCGGGCCTGGCCGGGCTGATGGACGGCTCGGTCTCGACGCTGGCGCCGATCTTCGCCACCGCCTTCGCGACCCAGGACACCTGGACCACCTTCCTGGTGGGCCTCGCGGCCTCGGTCGGCGCGGGCATCTCGATGGGCTTCACCGAATCCGCCAGCGACGACGGAGAGCTGTCGGGCCGCGGCAGCCCGGTCAAGCGCGGCCTTGCCTCGGGCGTGATGACCACGCTCGGCGGGCTTGGCCACGCGCTGCCCTACCTGATCCCCGATTTCTGGACCGCGACCGTGATCGCCGTGATCGTCGTCTTCATCGAGCTTTGGGCCATCGCCTGGATTCAGAACCGCTACATGCAGACGCCCTTCTTTCGCGCCGCCTTCCAGGTGGTGCTCGGCGGTGCGCTGGTCTTCGCCGCCGGCGTGCTGATCGGCAGCGGCTAAATCGCCCGGCGCCTCTTCTGGCCGGAAATATCCCGGGGGAGTCGTTGAAATCCCCCGGGATTTCAACGGCGGGGGCTGGCCCCCAAATCTCCGAAGTCAGATTGACCGCCCGATCCAACGTGCTACGAAGCGGGCATGTTGAATGTCTTTCTTCAAACGCTGCCCTTCTTCCTCATTGTCGGGTTGGGATATGGCGCCGGACGCACCGGGTTCTTCACCGAAGCCGCGACCGCGTGGCTGACGAAGTTCGTATTCTACTTCGCCCTCTCGGCGATGCTGTTTCGCTTTTCCGCCAATCTCAGCTTCGCCGACGTGCTCGACTGGACCTTTGTCGCCGCCTATCTCTGGGGCACCGCCTTCGTCTATCTGATCGCCACCCTGGTGGCCTTCTTGCGCCGCCTCAGCGTCGAAGAAACCGCGATCGAGGCGCAATGCGCGGCCATCGGCAATACCGGCTTTCTCGGCGTGCCGATGCTGACGCTGCTTCTGGGGCAGGCGGCGATCGGCCCGGTCATGCTGGTGCTGGCGGTGGATTTGATCGTGTTCGGCTCTCTGGTGGTGATCCTGGTGACAGGCTCTCGGGATGGCCGGATGAATTTGGGCATCCTGCGCACCGTCGGATTGGGGCTGCTGAAGAACCCGATGATCGTCTCGATCGTGCTCGGGTTCGCCTGGTCCGGTCTGCGTTTGCCGATACCGGATCCGATGAATCAGTTCCTGTCGATTCTCGGCGGCGCGGCCACGCCCGGGGCATTGTTCGCCATCGGCGCGTCGCTTGCGTCGAAATCGGCGGAACGTCCCATGGTGGCGGGTTGGCTCAGCTTTTGCAAACTGGTGCTGCACCCGGCCTTCGTGGCGCTGGCCGCGCTGGTGCTCTTTCCGGTCGATCCCTTCGCGGCGGCCGTGATGATCTCGGCCGCCGCCCTGCCGGTCGCGGGCAATGTCTACATCCTTGCTCAGCATTACCGCGTGGCCCCGCACCGCGTGTCGGCCTCGATCCTGATCTCCACCGCGGGCGCCGTGGTCACGGTCTCTCTGGTGATCGGCTGGGTGTCGGGTCTTTATTGAAACCTGCCGCCTGCGGGGTTGCCAAGCGACCCCGCCCCGTGGTCACTGTCGCGGCAACCGCAAGACGAACGGCCCGCCGCACGCGCGCCACGCCCAACCTAGACGCAACCAAGACGCAAAAAGGGGACGACCAATGAAAACCGTTTCGGAAAATGCCTGCTTCGGCGGGGTTCAGGGTGTCTATACCCACGCCTCCAAGGCCACCGGCTGCGACATGACCTTCGGCCTCTTTCTGCCCGCCGAGGCGCGGGATGTCCCTGTGCCGGTGCTCTGGTACCTCTCGGGTCTGACCTGTACCCACGAAAACGCGATGACCAAGGCCGGCGCTCAGGGCTGGGCCGCCGAACAGGGCATCGCCCTTGTGTTTCCCGACACCAGCCCCCGGGGCGACAGCGTCGCCGATGACGCCGCCTATGATCTGGGGCAGGGCGCGGGCTTCTACGTCAACGCCACGCAGGATCCGTGGGCGCCGCACTACCGCATGTGGGATTACATCGCCGATGATCTGCCCCGCGTGCTGACCGCCAATTTCCCGATCGACCCTGATCGGCAGGCGATCACCGGGCATTCCATGGGCGGGCATGGCGCATTGACGCTGGCAATGTCCTTGCCGGGCCGGTTCGCCAGCGTGTCGGCCTTCGCGCCGATCTCGAACCCCACCGCAAGCGACTGGGGCCGCAAGCAGTTCGCCGCCTATCTTGGCGAAGACGAGGCCGCATGGGCTGCCCATGACGCAAGCCTGCTCATGCGCGAACGGGGTTTCGACGGCCCGGTTCTGATCGACACCGGCACCTCGGATCAGTTTCTGGATCTCCTGCGCCCCGAGGCGCTCGCCAGCGCCTGCGCCGAACGCCGCCAGCAGGCCACCTTGCGGATGCAGCCGGGCTACGACCACAGCTATTTCTTCATCTCGTCCTTCATGGAAGACCATGTCACCTTCCATGCCGAGGCGCTCTATGCGGGGTGATCCATGAGCCACTATGACCTGATCATCATCGGCTCGGGTCCGGCGGGCCGGGCCGCCGCCATTCAGGCCGGCAAGCTCAAGCGCCGGGTGCTGGTGATCGACCGCAAGGACCGGTTCGGCGGGGTGTCGGTGCATACCGGCACGATCCCGTCCAAGACGCTGCGGGAAACCGTGCTGAACCTCTCGGGCTGGCGCGAACGCAGCTTCTATGGCCGCTCCTACCGGGTCAAGGACGACATCGACGCTCATGACCTCAAGGCGCGGTTGCACAAGACCCTCGATTACGAGGTCGACGTGCTGGAACACCAGTTCAACCGCAACCATGTCGACACGCTCAATGGCGCCGCCCGCTTCATCGGCCCGCACCAGATCGAGGTCGCCACCGAAGCCGGCGAAAAGACCACCCTCACCGCCGACCGCTTTCTGATCGCCACCGGCACCAAGACCTATCGCCCCGAAACCGTGCCCTTCAACGCGACAACCGTGGTCGATAGCGACGAATTTCTGGACCTCGCCCAGATCCCCCGCAGCCTCATCGTGGTGGGGGCCGGGGTGATCGGCGTGGAATACGCCACGATGTTTTCCGCGCTCGACGTGCGCGTCACCCTGATCGAGCCGCGCGAGACGTTTCTCGATTTCATCGACCGTGCGCTCATTCAGGACTTCACCCACCAGATCCTCGAAAACGGCGTCGATCTGCGCCTCGGCAGCGCCATCGACCAGATCGACACCGCCCCCGGCCATGTCGAGGTCAGCCTCGCCAATGGCCGCCATGTCCGCGCCGAGATGCTGCTCTTCGCCGCGGGCCGCATGGGCGCGACCGACGGGCTTGATCTGTCCGCCGCCGGGCTGACCGCCGATCATCGCGGCCGCCTGTCGGTGGACCGCAAGACCTACCAGACGCCCGTGCCGCATATCTACGCCGCGGGCGACGTGATCGGCCATCCGTCGCTGGCCTCCACCTCGCTGCAACAGGGCCGCGTCGCCGCCTGCCATGCGCTCGACACGCCGACGCTGCCGGAAAGCCCCTGGTTTCCCTATGGCATCTACTCGGTGCCCGAAATTTCCACCTGCGGCATGTCCGAAGAGGAAATGCAAGACCGTGGCATCCCCTACGAAGTCGGCGTCGCCCGCTTCCGCGAAACCTCGCGTGGTCATATCATGGGGCTGGAACACGGCATGTTGAAGATGCTCTTCAGCCTGAAAACCCGCCGCGTTCTGGGGGTTCAGATCGTCGGCGAAGGCGCGACCGAGTTGATCCACATCGCCCAGGCGGTGCTTAATCTCAAGGGCACCGTGGATTATTTCGTGCAGAACACCTTCAATTATCCCACCCTCGCCGAAGCCTACAAGATCGCCGGTCTCGACGCGTTCAACCGCATGCCCATCCCCGAGGAATACAAGGTCCGCCGCGATCCCGGTGCATCCTCCGCAGCCATGTCGGGCGACACACCGGCGGACCCCTCCCGATGAGCATCTATGTCGACGCCGATGCCTGCCCCGTGAAGGCCGAGGTCGAAAAGGTCGGCACCCGCCACCGTGTGCAGATGTTCGTCGTCTCGAACGGGGGCCTGCGCCCCTCGCAGAACCCGCTGGTCGACACGGTGATCGTGCCCGAAGGCCCCGACGTGGCGGACCAGTGGATCGCCGACCGCGCCGGGCCGGGCGATGTGGTGATCACCGGCGATATCCCCCTGGCGGCCAAATGCGTGGCCTCCGGCGCGCACGTCCTGAAACATAATGGCGAGCCACTGACCGAGGCGAATATCGGCAACGTTCTGGCGACCCGCGATCTGATGACCGATCTTCGCGCCGCCGATCCGTTCCGCCAGGGCGGCGGCAAGGGCTTCACACGGGCCGACCGCTCCCGCTTCCTCGACGCCCTCGAACGCGCCCTCCGCGCCGCCATCCGCACCGCGCCCTGATCCGTGGACGCCACCCCACTTCTCACCACACCTCCCTTTCATCGTTCCCCAAATACTCAAATCCTCGCCCTGTCTTTACGGATGCCGGCCTGTCTCGGCTCAAGGCTCGTCCTCGGCCTCATTGCGATCCGCAGCGGCGGGCTCTGCCTCTGGTGTCTTGATCGGTTTGGGAGGTGGCGTTTGCCATGCGCGCAGATTTTGGCCCACCAGATCATAAAAATCACGCGAACAGGCTTCCAGTGTCTCGATGAATGTCCTGCGACCGGCAAAACGTTTCGCATCGACATCAATCAGCAAGACGTCGAAGGAATGCGGAGCAGCATCCGACCGTTCCTCTTCAAGGCCCTCCGGGTTCGCGCGCAAGACCGAAACGTCTTTTTGAGACGGAGGCTTTCTGCCGGGCCAATGGGCGCGGATTGCCAGCCGTGGATCATCGTCCTTGAGCATGCGCAAAAGCCAGTTGATCCGGGCTTTGGTCGATTTCCTGTCCTGTGGCGCTTTCAGCTTCATGCTGAACACAATCGATCGGCGCGTCAGATCGGCGCAAACCTCGATATCCGATGCGGCACCGGGAACCGCGAAAGACCCGAAAAGCCTGCTTTGCTCGGAGAGCGTCCTACAGCCCTCCTTCACGCGTGCCGAAGACTCTCCAAGCAAATTGCGGTCAATTTTCTCGGTCACGGGCTGCCCCACATGACTTGAAAGCAACAGGCTCATGTCCCGCAGTTCCTGAAACCAGGAATTCACGGTTTCCTCGACCTCCGGACTGGTTCTTTTAAGGACTTCCTGAGTGGCCACTGCTTGCACGACGTCTTTCCAGTGCGGCCCCATCTGGGTGAACCGTTCGATCCCGGTCGCGGGATGTTTCAGAAGCCTCTGGAATTCCCGTAGCAAAAACGCCTGCTCATGATCATGCACCTCTTTCTGGTAGGAAATGAGATCGCATTGGGTCTGAATCCACGTCCATGACCAATGAAAGAGCCCTGCTTTCTTCAATGTATTTTTGGGTAAGCTCAGCGGAGAGATGTCGGCGCGCGCCACGAATTGGTTGGAAATCGTGATGACCGCGTCGATCCCGTTCGCCTTGGCCGCCTCCAGATACCGCGAGACCTGATCGGTATCGAGTTCCGCTTTTCCTATCTTGGCCTCGACAAGTGCGGTCCATGTCGTTTTCCCGGTCTCGACAACGATCAGACCATCCGGCCTGTTCCCGATCTCCGAAGCATCCTTGAGCACGATTTCCGTAAAGGTGCCAATCCGTGTTCGCTTCCCGATCCGCAAACCGGTCGTGCCAAGAACACTCTCCGCCAAGGCGGGAATGGTGGGCAACAGCGCAAGGAAAATCGAGGCTATCCTGCCTTCGCGGCTTGTATCTGCAAGAACGGGAAACAACCGCGCCTGTTCTCCTTGCTTGATCATGGCTGGCAAAATACTCATACGACACACCTTTCCTGCAACCTGAGGTGGTTAAGCTTACCCTGAAAAGAGAAACCGTCCATCCCTGACGTGGTCCTGGTGTGACCGCAGCGGTCTGGCGCCCCCCTTTCATCGTTCCCCAAATACTCAAATCCGCTTTGGGCCCGCACGTCACCCACGCACGCCGCGAACCGCCCCCCCGGGGGGGTTTACAAACCGTGACCGCTCCTCTCATGTATGCGCCACAGGAAAGCCCCGGATAGTCATGACCACCTCTGCCATTCAGCGATCCAATCTGATGGGCGCGCTTTTCGCGCTTGCCGCCGTGATGTGCTTTTCGCTCAACGATGTCGGCATCAAGTTCCTGTCCGACCGCTATGCTCTGCATCAGGTGATCCTGATCCGCTCGGTGATCGGCACGCTGGTGCTTCTGGCGGTCATCATGCCTTTGGCCGGTGGGCTGCGCGTGATGCGCACGCGGCGGCTCGGGGCGCATCTTTTGCGCGGGGTCTGCGTGGTCTTTGCGAATATGTGCCTGTTTCTGGGGTTGGCGGCGATGCCCATCGCCGATGCGGTGGCGGTGTTCTTCGTCTCGCCGCTGATCATCACCATCTTCTCGGTGATCTTCCTGCGCGAAACCGTGGGCGCGCGCCGGTGGGCGGCGATCGCCGTGGGCTTCATCGGGGTGATGGTGATCGTCAAGCCCGGCACCACGGCGTTTCAATTGGCCTCGCTCCTGCCAATCGCGGCGGCCACGCTCTATGCGGTCATGCATATCGTCGCCCGCAAGATCGGCGGCACCGAAAGTGCCGCGACCATGGCGTTCTACATCCAGTCCACCTTCATCGTGGCCAGCGTGATCTTCGGCCTGACCCTCGGTCATGGCGCCTATGCCGGGTCCGGGCATCCGTCGCTGGAATTCCTGCTGCGCGCCTGGGGCCCCATCGCGCGCGAAGATTGGCCGATCCTCGTCATGCTGGGGGTGTCGGGCGTGTTCGGCGGCTTTTTCATCTCTCAGGCGTACCGTCTGTCCGAGGCCGCCTTCGCCGCGCCCTTCGAATATGTCGCCATGCCGATGGCGATCATGTGGGGCGTGACCGTCTTCGGCACATGGCCCGCGCCCACCGCCTGGATCGGCATCGCGCTGATCATCGGCTCTGGCCTCTATCTGATCTGGCGCGAGTCCACCAAGGGCCGCACCTTGACGGCCAAAGACCCTAGCAGAAGGTAATCGCATGACCATCACCGCCGTCATTTTCGACATCGGCAATGTCCTGATCGAATGGCAGCCGGAACGCCGCATGGCCGAACGCATCGGCGCGGCCCGTGCCGCTGAACTCTTTGCGGCGTTCGATGTCCATGCCATGATGACCCGGATCGACAGTGGCGGCGATTTCGCCGCCGTCATCCACGAAACCGCCGCCGCCCATCCCGACTGGCACGACGAAATCGCGCTCTTTCGTTCCGACTGGACCGGCATCGCGCAGCCCGAAATCCCCCAGTCCGTCCGCCTGCTGCGCGCCTTGCGCGCGCGGGGCGTTCCGGTCTTTGCGCTGACCAATTTCGGCGCGGCGAACTTTCCGCTCAGCGCCGCGCAATTCCCCTTCCTGACCGAATTTGACCGCCACTACATCTCGGGCGCGATGGGCCTCGCCAAACCCGACCCCGCGATCTATGCGGCGGTCGAGGCCGATTGCGGCCTTGCTCCCGAAACCCTCCTCTTTGCCGATGACCGTGCCGACAACATCGCCGCCGCCGCCGCGCGTGGCTGGAAAACCCATCTGTTTGACGACCCTGCCGCCTGGGCGCAAACTCTGGTAGACTACGGATTGCTGACAAGGGACGAGGCCGAATGACCATCACAATCATCCCCTTTGCCGAGGGCGAAGCGCATCTTGACTGGCTGGCGCTCTGCGATGCGTTCGAGGCCGGTCACAAACTGCCCCGCGCCGAAATCGCCGATACGTTCCTCTATCGCGACCCCGACACGATGCTCAATCGCGCCGCCTGGATCGATGGTCTGGGCATGGCCGTCAAGACCGCGACGATCTTCCCCGGCAACCCGGATCGTGGCGCACCGATGATCAACGGCGCGGTCAATCTCTATGACGATGCGGGCGGCACCCTGTCGGCGCTGGTGGATTTCCACCTTGTCACCAAGTGGAAGACCGCCGGTGACAGCCTGTTCGCCGCGCGCAAACTGGCCCGCCCGGACAGCCGGACGATCCTGATCGTCGGCGCGGGCACCGTGGGCCGTTCGCTGTTTCAGGGCTATTCCGCCGCGTTCCCCGACGCGCGCTTTCACGTCTGGAACCGCACCCGCGCCAACGCCGAGGCGATGGCGGCAGACTGCCCGGGACTGCAGGTGGCCGACGATCTGGAAACCGCCGTGCGCGCCGCCGATATCGTCACCTCCGCCACCATGTCCACCGATCCGATCCTCAAGGGCGACTGGCTGCAACCCGGTCAGCATATCGACCTGATTGGCGCCTACCGCCCCGACATGCGCGAGGCCGAC
This sequence comes from Roseovarius sp., assembly GCA_023260815.1. Lineage (GTDB taxonomy): Bacteria > Pseudomonadota > Alphaproteobacteria > Rhodobacterales > Rhodobacteraceae > Roseovarius. The sequence goes on along the minus strand of JALQUE010000152.1, from coordinate 2,918 downwards.
GATACCGCCATCACCCGTGCGCGGGTTTTCGTGGACAGTTTCGACACCACGGTGGGCCATATCGGCGAGATCAAGATCCCGCTCGAAACCGGCACCATCACCCGCGACGCGCTGATCGCGGATCACTACCAGCCGCAGGCGTTCCAGCGTCGCTCCGACGATGAGATCACGCTGTTCAAGAACGGCGGCGGCGCGCATCTCGATCTGATGACCAGCCGCTATATCCTGGACGCCTGGCAGGGTTCACAATGATCTGGTGGGTGCTCGCAGCCATCGTCCTGACGATCCTGCTGGCACCCTTTCTGGCCGAAGCCCTGCGCCCGTCCATGTCCGACGCCACCCGTGCCAAGGCGCCGGGCCATAGTGCCGATCTGCCGCTTGGAGCCACCCATTACCAATGGCTCGGCGCGCAAACCGGGCCGCTGATCGTCTGCGTGCATGGCCTGACCACACCGTCTTTCGTGTGGCATCCCATCGCCGCCGGTCTGGGGCGTCTGGGGTTTCGGGTGCTGGTCTATGATCTCTATGGGCGCGGCTGGTCGGCGCGGCCGCGTGGCGCGCAGGATACCGGGTTTTTCGTCACCCAGCTCGAAGACCTGCTCGATGCGCTTGGGGTGGATGAACCGATCACCCTCATGGGCTATTCCATGGGCGGCGCGATTGCCGCCGCCTTCGCCGCCCGCCATGTGGATCGCCTGCGTCAGCTTGTGCTGCTCGCGCCCGTCGGCATGGGCCATGATCTCGGCCCGATTGCGCGCCTTGTGGTCAACCATGACTGGTTGGGCCGTTGGCTCTTCATGGCGCTCTATGGCCGTCAGTTCCGCACCGCCACCGAATCCGAGCGTGGTCTCGATACCAGCATCGACAATGTCGTCGATCTTCAGCAGGCCGAGTTGCGCTGGCGTGGTTTTCGTGGGGCGGTGCTGTCGTCGATGCGCGGCGCGCTGGACGAGGATATGGCCCCCATCCACCGCGCCATCGCCTCTGCCGGTGTGCCGGTTCTGGCGATCTGGGCGCGCGAGGATGATGTGATCCCGATTTCCGGCATGGGGCGTCTGGCCGAATGGAACCGTGACGCCCGCCAAGAGATGATCGAGGGCGCGGGCCATGCGCTGGCCTACACGCATGACACCGAAGTGGTCGATCTTCTGGATGTCCTCTTGACCCGCTAAGCCGTATCAGCCCGCCGTGGCCAGCGGCACGGGCGTGGTCCGGCGTTCGCGCACCGGCAGATGCACCAGCGCCGAAAACGCGCCGACCCCCACGCCGATCCACCAGACCAGCGTGTAATCGCCGTGCAGGTCATACATCCGCCCGCCCAGCCACACGCCCAGAAAACTGCCAAGCTGGTGGCTGAAGAACACGATCCCATAGAGCGTGCCCATATAGCGGATGCCGTAGATATGCGCGATCAGCCCGCTGGTCAGGGGCACCGTGGCCAGCCACAGCGATCCCATCGCCACCGCGAAGATCAGCACGCTTGCCGGCGTCATCGGCACCAGAATGAACACCGCCGCCACCACCGTGCGTGCGGCGTAAATCCCGGCCAGCAGGTATTTCCGCGAATACCTCTTGCCCAGCCATCCCGCGCTGAGTGTGCCCGCGATATTGGCCAGCCCGATCACCGCGATCGCCATCGCGCCAAGCGCGGATGTCGTCGTCACCCCGATAGAATGCAGCACGCCGCCCGCCATGATCGGCCCGCACATCTCGGTGACGAAGGCCGGGAAATGCGCCGTCACGAACGCCAGCTGATAGCCACAGCTGAAAAATCCCACGAAAATCAGCGTGAAGGACGGATCGCGGAACGCCCGGCCCAGAACCGTGCCCATGCTCTCTTCCAGCTCGGCGCGGCTGGCGGGTGCGGGGCTGCGCATCATCGGCAGGACCGCCAGCGTCGCCAGAATCGCGGCCGCAAAGACCACGAACACCATCTGCCAGTCCATCACGCTCAACAGCGCCTCGGCCACTGGCGGGCCGAACACCTGTCCCGCCGATCCCGCCGCCGTGGCGATGCCAAGGCTCATCGATCGGTTTTCCTCGGAACTGGCCCGGCCGACCACCGCAAGGATCACCCCGAACCCGGTGCCTGCAATGCCGAATCCAACCAGAATTTCATAGACTTGATGCGCCTCGGGCGTCACCGCGAAGGACGACAGGACCAGCCCGGCGGCATAGGTCAACGCCCCCAGCACGATGGCCTTGCGATCTCCGATCCTCTCGGCCAGCGCCCCGAAGATCGGCTGCCCGATGCCCCAGGCCAGATTCTGTATGGCGATGGCAAGGCTGAACTCGGCTCGCAGCCAGCCAAACTCCTCAGCAATGGGGATCTGGAACACCCCGAACGAGGCCCGCACCGCGAAAGACACCAGCATGATGGCGCAGCCCGCAATCAGAACGGGTGTGAGCAACGGGGCGGATTGTTTCATGGGGCACGTCCTGATCTTGCGCCACGCCATAATGCGCAATGCCCGTCCCGCGTCAATTCAGGCTTCGTGATGCCGGTCATCACCGACGCGATGGCTTTTCTTGCCGCCCGTCCCGCGCTATGCGGAACGCCATGAACAGTCTGACCGATCTCTACGCCGAAAAGGTGGCCTCGGGGGCGCTGACCGCCGATCCCGCGCAGCGCGCCGTGCTGCCCGAATTCGACCGCATCCGCGACGCCCTCGCCCAACCTGCGCCCAAGGGCTGGTTCCGCCGCCGTGCGCCCGACGCGCCCCCCGGCCTGTATCTCTGGGGTGGGGTGGGGCGCGGCAAGTCGATGCTGATGGACCTTTTTGTGGAAACCGTGCCGGTGCCCGCGCGCCGCGTGCATTTCCATGCCTTCATGCAGGAAATCCACGCCGGGATGCACACCGCCCGCCAGCGCGGGATCGAGGATGCCCTGGCCCCCGTCGCCAAATCCGTGTCCGACG
>JALQUE010000350.1 GCA_023260815.1 Roseovarius sp. | reverse complement strand
CCTGCGCCACATCCTCCTCGATGGCCCGCGCGGCACCGCGGGCATCCCCCGCTTCCAGCGCGACCACCAGGTCCTTGTGACAATCCGGCAGGTAGCGCGTGCCAAGCTGACCACAAACGACCCGCAACGACGGGCCGAACCGCAGCCACAGCGTATCCGTCAGAGAGTGCAGGATCGGGGCCTCGGCGATCCCGTTGAGCGCCGCATGAAAACTGTGGTTCTCCCGCAGATACCCCTCCAGGTCGCCGCGCCGGATCGCCCCGTCCAGCCGCGCGTCGATCGCGACCAGTTGCGCCACATCCTCTGCCCGGGCGCGCTCTGCCGCGCGCGCCGCCAGCCGCGGTTCGATGGCCAGCCGCGCCTCGGTCAGTTCGGCCACCAACGCCTCTGTCAACACCGGCACCTGGATCCGCCGATTGCCCATCGTCTGCAAGGCGCCCTCGGCAGTCAGGCGGCGGATCGCCTCGCGCACAGGCGTCATGCCCGCCTGCAATCGCTCCACCAGCCCCTGGATCGTCACCGGTTCGCCCGGCGCCAGCGCGCCGAACAGAACCGCGTCACGCAAGGACCGATAAACCACCTCATGCGCGGGCAGACCGGCCTGGGACCGTGCTTCTGCCATATTTGTAACCATGGACGCCTCCCCCAGTGTCGCAATTGCTTTGCCGTTTCATCAAAAAGTTCTTACAGGATTCCAGTAGAATGAGGCGTAATCCGACGCGATATTTTACGTTTCGATTTCAATTTTTAGCTCGCGTTTCAATAAGCGAGAACATGGGGCAGAAGATGGGGTTTAGAAACCGTGGAGCGGCGGGTTCATGACGCTGCGCGAAAACGAGGCGTCTGACGAGGCTTGGTCCAAGGCAACGCGTATCGCGCGAGAGCTGGATCGCATTCTGGACGGGCAAGAGCCTGTGCGTACCGCGGTTTCTCGCGCCGCATCCGAATTGCGTCTCTCGACGCGCCAAGTCTACAACCACCTGCGCCGATACCGCACTGATCGCCGGGTTTCTTCGTTGCTGCCAAGGACAGGTGGGGCGAGGCGCGCAAGGATCAGCCCGGTTGTTGAGGAGATCATTTCGGCAACCCTTCGGGAGATGTGGCTTCAGCCCGAGCAACCGGACCTTGCGCCGATTGTCGATGAAATCCGCACCCGGTGTGTCAGCGAGGGTCTTGATCCGCCCACCTATGTCACTGTTTCCAAGCGTATCCCACGGCTGTTCACGCCCGAGGAGATTGCACGACGACGACATTCAGGAGGGAAAAACCTGCGGCGCCTGAAACCCCGCCCGGGCTATATCCGGGCCAAACACGCACTCGATGTCGTCCAGATAGACCACACCCCCGCCGACATCCAGTTTGTGGAAGTCATTGATGGTCAGGGCATCTATGTCGGACGCCCCTATCTCACGATCGCAGCCGATGTTGCAACAAGCGCGATTATTGGCTTCTGCCTGACCCTTGAGCAGCCCTCACGCCTGTCGGTCGCCCTCTGTCTTGCGCAGGCGATGTGCCGCAAGGAGGACTGGCTGGCAGCGCGCGACATCAATCATTCCTGGCCGATGTTTGGTCGCCCGAAGAAGATCGTCGTGGATTCCGCCATGGAATTCAGAAGCACCAGTTTCATCCGGGGATGTGCTGATTACGGCATTGCAATTCAAAGCCGGAACAAGGGGACCGTCCATCGTGGCGGGGTTGTCGAGCGGCTTCTCGGCAAGGTGAATACGGTGCTGCGCTCCCTGCCTGGCAAGACCGGGCGTTCCATCGCGGATCGGGGTGAGTACCTGTCTGCAGACCGTGCGAGGCTCAACTTTGCAGACCTTGAACGCTGTATCGCGCTGGCGATTATCGATCACAATCTTAGCCAGAATGAACGCAAGCTGACGGTCCCGGTCAGGGAATGGGAGCTAAAATGCCGTCAGCCGGATGGCCCGGAGGACAACCCTTTCGACGTTCTGCTCAGCTTTCTCCCGAACAAGACACGCAGGATTTCACCTCAAGGTGTCAGCCTGTTTGCCAACGACTATTTCGATCCATGGCTGGGCCCATTGGTCGCCCGCCGTGATCGATTGGATGCTCTCGATGTTCGTTATGATCCTCGGGACATGAGCCACATCTACATCAAGGATCCCGATACAGGAACTTGGCGCCCTGTGGCGCGGCGGGATGGACTGCTTGAGGCGGTCACCCTCTGGCAGCATAGGGCCGAGAGAAACCGAGCGCGCGAAACCGGCCGACGTCCGATCGAGGAGAAGACCGCGATCCGCCGCGAAATCGCGGCGACCGTGGAAGCCTCGGCAACGAAGAAGCAAAGGCTGAAGGACGTCGCACGGGCCAGGCATGCGGCTCATGCGCCGAAACCCTACCAGAGCCTCACTCCTGCCCCGACACCAATCCGGAAAGCGCCTGACCCTGAGCGCCCGCGCCGCGTCTTTCCGGTTGAGGATTGGTGAAATGACGGATCACCTCTTGGACTCCGCCGCATCACTTCTCGATGCCGGTGACGCGTGCCGCATCGCCCATATCCGTACGGCCCGTTGGATCAGCCATCCGGTGGCAAGTCGCGCCCATAACGCCATGCGTCTGCTGCTTGATCGGCCAGTAACATTGCGCCCCAGAGGGCTCTTGCTGACGGGCCCCTATCATAATGGCAAGACGATGATCGCCGAACGCTTCGCGATTGAACATTTGCGTCAGTCAGAACGTCAAAGGATCTGGGTGATCCAGACCCGAGAAGGTGCCGGGCTGTCTCACTTCTATGCCAGCATTCTTGCCGGGTTGCGCGCGCCTCAGGCATCTGGTTGGCGCAGCCTGTCGCGCGCGGGCGAGCAGGTGGATCATTTGCTGGACAACTTGAAACCTCGCCTGCTCATCTTCGATGAGTTTCACAGCGCCCTTCGAGGGCGCCGACAGGACGTGAAAGCTATCTTTTCGTTCCTGCGCCGTATCGCACGTGTCCACGACATCTCGCCCGTACTGGTCGGCGAGGTTGCGGTCTATGACGCGGTACACGACACCGAGGAAATGGGATCGCGGTTCGATACGATCCCTGTTCCCAGATGGGCGTATGACGAGGATTTCGCGACGCTCCTCGATAGTCTTGAAACCAGCATGCCTCTCGCCCGCGCCTCGGACCTGTCGCGACCGTCACTGGCTGAGATCATCCATGAATTGTCAGAGGGCTTGATCGGAGAGGTCGTCGATATCGTAAGCAGCGCGGCTATCACAGCGATAAGGAACGGCGAGGAGTACATCTCTGAAGCGACCATCACCTCTCTTGGTTACACGCCCCTGTCGAAACGCCGAAATGCGCCTTTGCGCCGCGAAATGATGTGACCCAGTCTGCGTCCGAGATCACAGTCACACCTGCGCGCGACTACGGCAATGAGGTGGGGCAAGGCTGGCCCGGCGTCGTTCCACCGGCACCCGGAGAGCTGCTGTCGAGCTGGCTGCATCGGCTGGCCATGGCCAATGGAGTTCCACCTCAATATTTTGGGCGGGTTCTGGATGTCGCAGGTGGAGATTGGTCTGCGAAGCTTGACCGAAATCTTCCCGGACCGGTCCTCAATTTTCTGGTCGAGCGAACGCGGTTGCCTGCCGAGGACATTGATGGCCTCGCTTTGAGCCGCGACCCACTGGCCGGGTTGCGTGTGCGGCAGATCATTGGATCTGGGAGCGCCCGCACATCGGCGTCATCGATCAATCGCCTGCAATATTGCCCGGCATGCCTGAAAGAGGATCGCGCACCGTTCTTCCGGCGCGGCTGGAGCCTGGCGACGGGCGTTTCCTGCTTTCTGCATGGATGCCGCTTGCGCGATCACTGCCCTGCCTGCGGCGGCGGCATTGCGCCTGCTCGACAAAACCGGCTTCTGCCGCAACATTTCTGCGTCTGGTGTGATGCTGATCTCCGAAAACCCACCCTGCCCGCCGAGTACGATGTGCAGCGTCTCGAACGGCTCATCGACGATTTGCTTCGACTGCATGTTGCGGGACATGGACGGCATGGAAAGATATCCCTGCCCGCCATGCTCGGAGCGGCTTGTTTCACATTCAATGGCGAGCCGACGTCAATTTCGCGCTTGCCGCACCGGGTCCGCTACGTATTGTTCCGCCAGTTGGCCGATAGAATGACGCACCTCCAAAAACGTTCCGTGCATCCTGCAATTGATCTCTGGACCCGCACTGCACTGGCTGCGCCCAAGCATTCCGACTTGGTGGCGTCATTGAGGGCAGAGATCACGTCACAGATAACACCGGGATCAAAGACGCGCTCCAGACTTCCTGATTTGGCGGACTTACAGCAGGTCATCGGTCGCCTACATTCAAACCGCCGCACATCATTGGCAACGGCTATGCCTGCGAATTGATGACCCCTGCATCCTCCATCTGCTCCCGATCGGGCAGGTCCTGCAGCGACTCCAGATCGAAGGCGATCAGGAACCGCTCGGTCGTCACATAGGTATAGGGTGCCCCGCGCCGCGGCGACCGCGGCCCGCTGACGATCAATCCACGCGCATGCAATCTTCCGATCAGGTCGCGGCTGATCTCTTTGCCGAAGATGTCTTTCAGGCCGTCCCGTGTGATCGGCTGGTGGTAGGCGATAGCGGCCAGGACAGCGACATCGTACTCGCGCAGACCGAGGTCCTGTTCGCCTATATCAGCGGCGGTCCGGATCGCCGGGGCGTAGGTGGGCCGCGTGCGCAACATCCAGCCGCCGGCCACCTGCGCCACTTCGAAGGATCGTCCTTCGAGATCGGCGACCAGGTCTTCGACCAACAGATCGACCGAAGCTCCCTGCCCTACCACCCGAGCCAGGTCCTCGCGCGGGACCGGCGATGCACTGGCGAAGAGAACGGCTTCAATCCGCCGCATCCATTCGCGCCAGCGCAATTCGGTTGGCAGATCGTTCAGTTCCCGATCGAAGTCAGTGTCGGCGCGATCCTTGGCCATCGCTCAGATCCCGTAGAGCCGGAACGTGTCGCGGCCGGTCAGCTCGCGCACCGCGCCGAGATCGACCAACCGGTCACAGAGCCGCCGTGCGGACCGGTCCGGTAGTGGCAGGGCCGCAGGCGCGACGGCATCTTGGGTCAGAAACATCGCGACGGCGGCCTCCGCGCCTTTGGCGCGCAGCTTCGGCGCGACCGCTTTGAGATGCGCTGCCCGCCGCGCGAGGTCAGTTGAGAGACGCACGGCATCGACCGCCGATGAGACGAGCGCACGATGACAAGCCGAACGTAGGTCTTCGCCTCGCTTGCGTATCTCGGCGCGTTTCAGGCCTGTGGCCAGAAGCGGCACGACATGATCCCAAGCAAGCGCCTGAGCGAGGGTCGCGTCAGCAAGGACGAGCGCGGGCACCTCGGTACGGGGGGCATCGTTTAGTACCGTCTCCAGCACCATTGCCGCGCGACTGACCGGTGCCCCCTGCCCGGCATCGAGCCAACTCGCGATCTGATCACCGTGAAGTTCAGGCAGCGCCCGGACCAGAGCTTTCACGGTCACCGGCCTTTCCGTGGCGCGACGCCACGCCAGACAGGTTTCGCCTGCCGGGCCGGGCAGGTCGCCGGGGCACAGCAGATGCACCACGTCGCGCAGCTCCCCTGCCCGCTCCGGCCGGCCCGAAAACGCGACACAAGCCTCCGCTGCGCGCAGCGCCAGCCGATCCCGTAACAAGGCTTGGGGGACCGCCTCTCGCCCCAACACAAGATGCAGGTGGCTCAGCGCTGCGCCCGACAAAAACGCCACATCTTCAAGGGTTTCGGCGCGTGCCGAGGTGACCCAGGGCGGCATCCGGGGTAAGCTAAGAGGGTCGCTGTCGAAGGTTGGCCGGACATATGTCATGCCACAACACTATCTCGCGGCGGCGCTTATTACTACCATATAGTGTTGAAACCGCCCCTCTTTGCCAAGCCTTTCTGTGTCCAATAATCTTGTGTTATCGGACGTAAAAGTGATATGCCTTAAAGCATGGGTAGTCTCACAAATAACGGCACCAAAATCGAGGATTCCGACGTGTCGGACGCAGAGATTTCGAGCTCAGTGTCGTATGACGCGCCGAACAGTGACGAGCGCAACGAGAGAACTTCTCGGGACGGAGCCTCAATCGCTTTGCCCGCTCATGTGGCCGGCTCCGGCGCACTCAACCGACTGATCGAGACCGCCCGCGACTATGCCGAGGCCTCGTCAGCTGTGAACACGAACAAGGCCTATGCAGCCGACTGGAAACACTTCACCCGCTGGTGCCGGTTGAAAGGCACGGAACCTCTGCCCCCCTTGCCCGAGATGATTGGACTATATGTGGCTGATCTGGCTGCACCAACCGGGAAGGCCCCTGCCCTTTTGGTCTCCACGATCGAGCGCCGGCTCTCGGGGCTTGCCTGGAACTACAGGCAGCGCGGGTTCACTCTTGATCGCAAGGACCGGCACATCGCCACCGTTCTGGCCGGGATCAAACGCAAGCATGCGCGCCCGCCGGTCCAGAAGGAAGCGATCTTGCCTGAGGACATTCAGGCCATGGTGGCCACCCTTCCTTTCGATCTCCGCGGGCTTCGAGACCGGGCGATCTTGCTTATGGGCTATGCAGGCGGCCTGCGCCGGTCGGAGGTAGTCAGCCTCGACATACACAAGGATGATACACCGGACTCCGGCGGCTGGCTCGAGATCTTCGACAAAGGCGCGCTGCTGACGCTTAACGCCAAGACCGGGTGGCGCGAGGTTGAGGTCGGGCGCGGCTCAAGCGACCAGACCTGTCCCGTCCACGCACTTGAGCAATGGCTACACTTCGCACGCATTGACTTTGGGCCGGTCTTCGTGCGCATCTCCCGGGATGGCAAAAGCGCCCTCGCGGCGCGCCTC
>JALQUE010000318.1 GCA_023260815.1 Roseovarius sp. | reverse complement strand
TGCAGGACGATGGCCTGTGGGCGGTGGGCCGAGAGCGCGGGCAGGATCAACTCGTGCAGGGCGAAGGCGGCGTCGTCGTCATGGCTGCCACGCGGCAGGGGCAGGTTGAGGGCGGTGCCTTGGGCCGTGTCGTGCAGCGCGCCGGTGAAGGGCCAGCGGTTTGCCTCGTGGGTGGAGATCATCAAAAGCCCCGGCGTGCCCGCCATGGCCGCCTCGACCCCGTCTGCGTGATGCGCGTCGATATCGACATATGCAATCCGGGTCAGCCCCTGCGCAAAGAGCGCCTTGAGGGCCAGCACCGGATCGTTGAGATAGCAAAAGCCCGAGGCGCGGTCGGCCATCCCGTGATGGGTGCCGCCGCCGGGATTGTAGACCGCGCCGCCACGGGCCAGAAGCTCGGTCGCCAGAAGCGAGCCGCCGGCGGCGGTGGCGGGGCGGCGGAACATCTCGGGGAAGATCGGATTGGACAGGGTGCCAAGCCCGTGGCGCGCGCGGATCGCGGGGCTGACATGGCCTGTCGTCTCGGCCTGTTGCAGGGCCGCGATATAGGCGGGCGTGTGGAACGCGGCAAGGGCGGCGGGACGTGCCCGTGGGCTTGTGCGGTATTGCGCGGGCGGCAGCCAGTCCAGCGCGCGGCTGAGGTCGATCACCGTCGGCACGCGGGGGATCGACAGCGGGTGGCGCGCGCCATAGCTGGAGCCGCGATAGATTTCGGAGCCGATGAAGAGCGGTGTGGTCATGGCGCTTAGTCTAGCGTGGGCAGGCGCAGGGGGAAGGGGGGACGCGGAGACGGGGAACGGAGGGCGCGGGACGGCGGCGAAACCGGGGGGCGGGGCTGGTGCTTGGCGCGAGGGGCGGCTATCCCTTGGCGGACCGCGGCGCGCTGCGCTGCACATGAGGGAGGCGGCGCGCTGCGCTGCACATGAGGGAGGATGCAGGGCATGGAGATGAACCTCGGGATGCGGGACGAGACCCGCGCGCTTCTGGACCGGGTGCGCGTCATGGTGCGCGACGAGATCATGCCACTGGAGGCGGACTACGCCGCCGAGATCGGCAAGGGGGACCGTTGGCAGTATACCGAGCGGCAGGCGGAGATCCTTGAAGGGTTGAAGGCCACGGCCAAGGCCCGAGGGCTATGGAACTTCTGGCTCACGGGCAGCGACAAGGGTCATGGGCTGAGCACGGTGGAGTATGCCTATTTCGCCGAAGAGATGGGCCGCACGCCGATGGGGGCGGAGGTGTTCAACTGCAATGCACCCGATACCGGCAACATGGAGGTGTTCGAGCGCTATGGCACCGACGAGATGAAGGCGCGCTGGCTGGCGCCGCTGCTGGAGGGGGAGATCCGGTCGGCTTACCTCATGACCGAGCCGGATGTCGCCAGTTCGGACGCCACCAACATCGCGATGTCCTGCGTGCGGGACGGTGATGGCTATGTCCTGAATGGCGAGAAATGGTGGGCCACGGGGGCGGGTGATCCGCGCTGTGCCGTCTATATCGTCATGGTGCGCACCGGCGATGACAGTGCGCCCAAGCATCAGCGGCATTCGATGATCGTGGTGCCCGCCGACAGCCCCGGCATCGAAAAGCTGCGCCCCATGCAGGTCTATGGCCATGACGACGCGCCGCACGGGCATATGCATATCCGCTTTGCGGATGTGCGCGTGCCGGCAGAGAACCTGTTGCTGGGCGAGGGGCGTGGCTTTGAGATCGCGCAGGGGCGGCTTGGGCCGGGGCGCATCCATCATTGCATGCGCGCGATCGGGCAGGCCGAGGCGGCGCTTGAGTTGATGTGCCGCCGGTCGCTGGCGCGCGAGGCGTTCGGCAAGCCGCTGGCGCAACTGGGGGCGAATTACGACATCATCGCGGAGTGCCGCATGGAGATCGAACAGGCGCGGTTGTTGTGTCTCAAGGCGGCGTGGATGATGGATCAGGGCGATGCGCGGGCGGCGGCGCCGTGGATTCACCAGATCAAGGTGGTCGCCCCGCGCGTCGCGCTGAAGGTGGTGGACGAGGCGGTGCAGATGTTCGGCGCGCAGGGCATCAGTCAGGATGTGCCGCTGGCCGCGATGTGGACGCATCTGCGCACCCTGCGGCTGGCGGATGGCCCGGATGCGGTGCATCGGCGGCAGGTGGCACGGGCCGAGCTGCGGGCCTACACGCAAGAGAGGGTCTGAGCGGCGGGCGCGTGCTTGTCAGCCCTAGACGGGCTGGCGCGCAGGGCCGGGCTGTCGGGTGTCATTCGGCGGGCTGGAAGCCTTCGATCAGTTGGCGCAGGCCAAGGGCGGCCCCGGCGATGATCGCAAGGAACGTGACCGGCGCCGAATAGGCGAGCACGGAAAACGCCGACAGACCTTGGCCCACGGTGCAGCCCATCGCCAGCACGGCGCCCGCGCCCATGATCGCGGCCCCGGTCATCTGGCGGCGCAGTTCTCGGGGGTCTTCGCAGGCCTCCCACCGGAAATGGCCCTTGATGAGCGAGCCGATGAACGCGCCCGTGGCCACGCCCGCGACCGAGCCCACAGCAAATGACGGCGCCCGCGCCGAGGCGGTCATGAAATAGAGCAGCGTTTCGCCCACCGGGGCCGAAAAGCTGTGCGACACGACGGGCATGGCGGTGAAGCCGGTGGTCGCCACCCAGTAGCTGCCAGCCCATCCGGCGGTGATCGCAAGGCCCACGACGACGGCCCAGAAGATCGATTTCGGGTCCGTGATGAGGGCGCGCGAGGACAGGGCGCCAAGGGTGATCAGCGCCCCGATGACGATACCGAGCGGCGCGAGCGGCAGGCCCGTGTGGCTGGCGGCCAGATGCACCAGTCCCGGCGGCAGACCGGTCACGTCCTGTTGCATGAAGGCCCAGTTGCGCAGATAGGCCAAGGGCCCATGCAGCACCACATAGGCCGATATGCCCATGACCACGACGATCACGAAGGCGCGGAAATCGCCGCCGCCCAGCCGGGCGATGCAGCCATATCCGCAGTTGCCCGCCAGCGCCATGCCATAGCCGAACATCAGCCCGCCGAGGATCGAGGCCAGGGGCATCCAGTGGATCGAGAGATAGAACGAGCGCTCGGTCTGCATCAGTCCCGCGCCCGACAGGGCGAAGGTGCCCATGACGGCGATGCCGATGGCGAGGATCCACATCCGCATCCGCACCGAGGAGCCGCCATAGAGCATATCCTCGATCGCGCCCATCGTGCAGAACCGGCCCAGTCGGGCAGCCAGGCCCAGCAGAATGCCCGAGGCGAGGCCGACAAGGGCCACCAGTATGTTGTCGCCGAGCAAATCACCCATGGTGCGGTCCCTTGCCTGCCGATATCTGCCGGTCCGTCAAGGCCGTTCCGGTCCTGCATCCTGCGCGCAAAACAATTCATACACAAGTTCAAGGACGCGGCGGGGCCGTTCATCCGCGAGGCGGTAAAAGATCGTCTTGCCGTCGCGGCGTGGCACGACCAGACCTTCGAGGCGCAGGCGTGACAATTGCTGAGAGACAGCGGCCTGTCGCGCCGACAGCAGGTCTTCGAGTTCGGTCACGGATTTTTCGCCCGAAACCAGATGGCACAGGATCATCAGCCGGCCTTCGTGACTGATTGCCTTGAGGAAGTTGGAGGCGTTGGTCGCGTTCTCGACCATGCGGTCCATCTCGGCCTCGCTGAGGGAGTTGTCAAACACCGGAAGAGCCATCGTTCGCATGTCCATCTTTTATAAAGCGCCTCGCCTTGCAGGCCGGGCGCAATTTAATTCGTTTTTACCGGGTCTGCAAAATCGGTATGTTGACGCAGCATCATCTCAAGCAACCCCCAGAAGAAATCCTCGCCGGGGTGGCCTTCGATGCGGGCCAGTTCCTGACCGTCTTCGATCAGGACGAAGGTCGGGGTGAAGTTGACGGGGCGGGCAAAGGTCACGCCCGCAGGCGGTGCATCGGCGCGCGACACCATGCGCAGGGGCGCATAGGCGCCTTCGGGTGTCTTGGGATAGATCGGGCCGATGGTCTTTTTCCATTCGGTGCAATGATAGCAGCCGGCCTGTTCGACCATGATCAATTCGACCGCCTGTGCGGCCACGGCCTGAAGCAGCCATGTTGCGGCAAGAACGGTGGCGATGAGACGAGCGATCATGGAGAACACCGATTGACGTTGTATGCACATACAACTTAATTTGAATATGTCATATTCACAAGGAGCTTCGCGGATGTTTGAAATTTCCTATGCGGGCGCAGCACTTGCGGGGCTTCTTTCGTTTTTCACACCGTGCATTCTGCCGATGGTGCCGTTTTACCTGTGTTATATGGCCGGTCTGTCGATGACCGAATTGCGGGGCGATGGGGCGATTGCGCCGGGGGCGCAGAAGCGGCTTGTGATCTCGGCGGTGATGTTTGCGCTGGGCGTGACCACGATTTTCGTCCTGCTGGGGATGGGGGCGACGGCGCTTGGCCAGGCCTTTGCGCAATGGCGCGATCCGCTGAGCTATGTGGCGGCGGGGGTTCTGGCGCTGTTCGGGCTGCATTTTCTGGGGGTGGTGCGGATACCGCTGCTGTATCGCGAGGCGCGGATGGAAAGCACCGCCGAGCCGACCACGGTGATCGGCGCCTATGTCATGGGGCTGGCCTTCGGCTTTGGCTGGACGCCCTGCGTCGGCCCGGCGCTGGCGGCGATCCTGATGGTGGCCAGCGGCATGGGCAGCCTGAGCGAAGGCGCGGCGCTGCTGATGGTGTATGGGCTGGCGATGACGGCGCCTTTCGTGGTGGCGGCGCTGTTCGCGCGGCCGTTTCTGGCGTGGATCCAGAGCAAGCGCAAATATATGGTCTATGTGGAAAAGGTGATGGGGGCGATGTTGATCGTGTTCGCGATTCTGATCGCCACCAATGCGGTGAACATCATCGCCAATTACATGATCGAGTGGTTCCCGAGCTTTCAATCACTGGGCTGACGGGGCTGTGACGCAACCAAGGGAGGACGGTATGAAACACTATGCACGGGCGGCTGTGATGGCGTTGGCCATGATGTTGGGCGGTGTGGCGGCGCCGGGATGGGCCGCCGATGTCGGCGATGACGGGCTGCACAAGGCGGCATGGATGCGCGAGACGTTCCTCTATTTGAGAGAGGACCTTGAGGAGGCCACCGCCGAGGGCAAGCGCATGGCGGTGATGATCGAGCAGCGCGGCTGCATCTATTGCAAGAAGATGCACGAGGAGGTGTATCCGGTCCCCGAAATCGCCAGCTACATCGAAGAGAATTACTTTGTCGTGCAGCTGAACCTGCATGGCGACCGGGAGGTGACCGATTTCGACGGAGAATCGCTGCCGGAAAAGGACATGTTGCGCAAATGGGGGATTCTGTTCACCCCGACCGTGATCTTCCTGCCCGAAGAGGTGCCAGAGGGGGCATCCGCCAAGGACTCGGCGGTGGCGATCATGCCGGGTGCGTTCCAGAAGGGCACGACGCTGGATATGTACACATGGGTCAATGAGAAGCGCTATGCGCTGGAAAACGGGGAAGATTTTCAGCGCTATCATGCCCGCCGCATTCAGGAACGCGCCGCCGGGCAGAACTGATTGCGGGGCTGAAGCAGGGCAGGGAGGCTGGCCAAAAAATTCACAAACGTGAATTTGTTGTTGCGTGGAGACCGGGTGGTGGCCTATTGTATACCGAGCTATCCAATCGGAGAATACGGTAGCCATGGGAGGAGACATGAAGCTTTCAACTACAATTCTGGCCGCAAGCGTACTTGCCGCCGGGTCCGCGTTTGCCGAACCAGTCGCACCGGGAGATGTCCAGTACGACGACTACGGTGCCGTTACCGCGTCACTGACGGGTGAGGCCGGTGATCCTGCAAAGGGCGCCGAGGTTCTGAGCAAGCGGTCGCTTGGCAATTGCGTGGCGTGTCACCAGATATCGGCGCTGCCGGATGTTCCCTTCCAGGGCAATATCGGTCCGATGCTGGACGGTGTCGGCGATCGCTGGAACGAAGCCGAGCTTCGCGGCATCGTGAGTGACGCCAAGAAGACCTATCCCGGCACGATGATGCCGTCCTACTACAGGGTCGATGATTTCGTCCGTCCGGGCAATGCCTATACCGGCAAAGCGGCGGAAGGCGCGCTGGATCCGTTGCTGACGGCCCAGCAGATTGAAGATGTGGTCGCGTTCCTTGTGACCCTCAAGGACCAGTGACCTTTTATCCAAGGAGATGAAGATGGATTTCACACGACGCGAAACCCTGGTCATCGGTGGTGCAACGGCGGTTGCCGTCGCCCTTCCGATGCCCGCCATGGCCTCGGCCGTGGATGACGCAATCAACGCTTTTACCGGCGGTGCTTCGGTGGCCGATAGCGGCGTCGATCTGGACGCCCCCGAGATCGCCGAGAACGGCAACACCGTTCCGATCGAGGTTGGCGCCGATGGCGCGACGGCAATTCTGGTGCTGGCCGCCGGCAACCCGACGCCGGGTGTGGCCACGTTCAACTTCGGCCCGTTGGCCGGGGCGCAGCGTGCCAAGACCCGCATTCGTCTGGCTGGCACACAGGACGTGATCGCCGTGGCCAAGATGGCCGATGGCAGCTTTGCCAAGGCGCAGAAGAACGTGAAAGTCACCATCGGCGGCTGCGGCGGCTGAACGAGATCGAGAAGGAGACAGACAGATGGCAGAAGGTGTACGCCCCCGCGTGAAAGCTCCGAAATCGGCTTCGGCTGGTGAGGTTGTGGTTCTCAAGACCCTGATCAGCCACAAGATGGAATCGGGTCAGCGCAAGGACGTTCTGCTGATCGACGTCACCCCTTTGAGCCTTGGAATCGAGACCAAGGGTGGCATCATGACCAAGCTGATCGAGCGCAACACCGCTATTCCGACCAAGCGAAGTGAAACCTTCACCACACGCCCGTGGTCGATGCAACAGTGCATCGAGGAGTACGCACGCCGTGAAATCGGTGGCATTTCGATTTGGCGGGAAACCATCGAGGGACTGAATCTGGCAAAAGTCAAAAAACAGATGGACGATGCGGGGCTC
>JALQUE010000302.1 GCA_023260815.1 Roseovarius sp. | reverse complement strand
AACTGGCCGACCACCCAGACAGGCACGCTGGCTTTGTCCAGCCGCACAGGCCCGCTCAGGCTGCGCAGGCCGGGGCCAAAGGCGCTTGGCGGGCGAATGGTGATCTCGTCGCCCAGATGGTCGCGCAGGGCCTTATCCAGTTTGCCGGCCTCCACATAGAGTGTCAGATGCGCGTCCGCATGCAGCACGGCAAAGGCATGCGGGACTGGATTGCGGGGGATATCACTGCCGCGGATGTTCAATAACCACGCGATCGAGTCGGGCAGGGTGATCACCGCGCTTGCATGTCCGGCAGTGCGCAGCCCGGCGGCCAGACGCCGGCGCTTGTCGGCGTGTGGCTCGCCTGCCAGATCTTCGGGATAGACGCGGATCGCACCACACGGGGGGGGCGGTTGGTCGGGCCAGACCCGGTCAATCAGGTTGCGGCTTGGCTTGAGGCTGATGGCGGTGCCGTTCAGGTCCGTTTCCGCCGCTTCGATCTGCGTCGGTGTATAAAGCCAAGGGTCAAAGCCGATAACGCCGCCATTCGGCAGATGCTGCTTGAGCCAGTCCGTCAGTTTCACGTCGGGCCAATCCACCGGTGCGAAACATGTGGTGTCCACCTGTGCGCGCACCTGAGTGCGGTAGCGGCCATCAACGAACACACCGGCGCGGTCCGCAAGAACCGCACAAAAACCCGCTGATCCGGTGAAGCCCGTCAACCATGATAGACGGTTGTCACAGGGCGCGACATACTCGCCCTGATGTGCGTCCGCGCGTGGCACAAGAAAACCTGCCAGCCCCTCAGCCGCGATGGCGTCGCGCAGCAGTGCAAGGCGCGGTGGCCCCTGATCCGGAGACACTGTGTCGTCAAAAGACTGGAACATGGCAACCTCCTTTGGGTGGGCGCGGCTCGTAAGTGCTAGAGAACCGCGCCGTGAAGATCAATCACCCAAGGGAGGCCCGACAGGATAGCGTGACCTGACCCGCATCGGTCATCGCGTGTTCGCTAAGTGACAGGCAGGCGCGCGGATCCCATCCGGATCAGCCTGCCTTGCGGATGCCCATGATCCGTGCTCGGGCGCGGGGATCGGGATCGAAAAGGGCTGCCAATTGCTCGGTCATCGCTCCGGCCAGCTGATCGACATCGGTGATTGTCACGGCGCGGTCGTAATAGCGTGTCACGTCATGGCCGATACCGATGGCCAGCAATTCCACGGCTTTGCGTCGCTCGATCATGGCAATGACGTCGCGCAGGTGCTTTTCAAGGTAATTGGCCGGGTTCACCGACAGCGTGCTGTCATCGACCGGGGCGCCATCCGAGATCACCATCATGATCTTGCGGGCTTCTTTGCGGCCTGCCAGACGCCGGTGTGCCCATTCCAGCGCTTCACCGTCGATGTTTTCCTTGAGAAGACCTTCTTTCATCATCAGGCCCAGATTGTCGCGGGTCCGTCGCATCGGCGCGTCGGCGGATTTATAAATGATGTGGCGCAGATCGTTGAGCCGTCCGGGAAGCTGCTGACGTCCCTCGTTCAACCATGCCTCGCGACTCTGGCCGCCTTTCCATGCGCGCGTCGTGAAGCCCAGAATCTCGACCTTGACGCTGCAGCGCTCCAGCGTGCGGGCCAGAACGTCGGCGCAGATCGCGGCAATGGAAATCGGCCGGCCACGCATCGACCCCGAATTGTCCAGAAGCAGCGTCACCACCGTATCGCGGAACTCCATGTCTTTCTCGACCTTGAAGCTGAGCGGCGTCGTCGGATTGGCCACCACGCGCGCAAGGCGCCCTGCGTCCAGAATGCCTTCTTCACGGTCAAATTCCCAACTGCGGCTTTGTTGGGCCTGCAGGCGGCGTTGCAGCTTGTTGGCCAACCGGCTGACGGCCCCCTTCAGCGGATCGAGTTGCTGATCCAGATAGGCGCGCAGGCGTTCAAGCTCGACTGGTTCGGCCAGATCCTCGGCCCGGATTTCCTCGTCGAATTCAGTGGAATAGACAACGTAATTGGGATCCGCGTCCGACACCGGGGCAGGGGCGGGCGGCTCCATCGGGGCCTCGCCTTCGGGCAGTTCAGTCTCGTCGCCCATCTCCTCATCGGCCATGTCGTCCATGCTGACCTGAGCCTGAGCCTCGTCTTGCTGCTGTTCCTGACTTTGTTCGGGATTGGCTTCAGCGTCGCTTTCATCGCTGTCGTCCTGACCCGAGCTGTCGGGCTGTTCGTCTTCCTCCGGGGTCTGTTCGGCCTCGTCGTCCTGCTCGTCATCGGGGGCGTCGGGGTCATCGCCCAACTGATCGCCATATCCCAGATCCTCGATCACCTTGCGGGCAAAACGCGCGAATTCTGTCTGGTCCGCCAGCGTTTTTTCCAGATTTTCCAGCGTGCCGCCGGCCTGCTGCTCGATGAAGTCGCGCCACAGGGTCATGACATTATGCGCCGCGGGCGGCAGATCGCGCCCGGTCGCCAGATGCCGCACAAGATATCCCGCCGCCGTGGCCAGTGGCGCATCGGCCGGGGTCGTGATCTCACCATAGCCCAGCCTGTCGGCCTCGGCGCCGATCTTGGCGTCGATATTACCGGCAGTGCCGGGCATGTGGCGTGCGCCGATCGCCTCGCAGCGGGCGGTCTCCATGGCTTCGTAAAGGTCGCGCGCCATTTCGCCCGCAGGGGAATACCGCGTATGGGTGGCCGCATCGTGGTACCTGTGCCGCAGCGCCAGTGCGTCGGCGGTGCCGCGTGCCTGCAGCACCTCGTCGCGGGTCATGCGTCGGCTGACCTGTGGCAAGCGCATGGAATCGCCCGACAGCCCGGCGGGATCGACAGAGTAGCTGACGTTCAGATCAGGGTCGTCCGCCATCACCTTGGTGGCTTCGGCCAACGCCTTCTTGAATGGATCGGCCGGGTTGTCGGTTTTCTGCGCCATGCGCGTTCACTCTCCTCGGTGGCACGCGCCAAAGGCGCTGCCGCTTGCCACATATCCGGCCAGCGTCACCCCAGGCTCATGCTGGCGGCGCTTTCGGGCAGTTCCTCGTCAAAGCAACGCTGATAGAACTCGGCCACGGTCTGCCGCTCAAGCTCGTCGCATTTGTTGAGGAATGTCAGGCGGAAGGCATAGCCCACATCGCGGAAGATCGTCGCGTTCTGCGCCCATGCGATCACCGTGCGCGGGCTCATCACCGTGGACAATTCGCCATTCATGAACGCGGTGCGGCTCAGATCGGCGACCGTCACCATCTGGCTGACCGTCTTGCGCCCGGCGGCTGTGTTGTAGACGGGGTTCTTGGCCAGCACGATGTTGGTTTCCGCGTCATGGCTAAGATAGTTCAGCGTCGCGACAAGGCTCCAGCGGTCCATCTGACCTTGGTTGATCTGCTGGGTGCCGTGATACAGACCCGTCGTGTCGCCCAGACCTACGGTATTGGCGGTGGCGAACAGCCGGAAATACGGGTTGGGCGAGATGACCTCGTTCTGGTCCAGAAGCGTCAGCTTGCCATCGGCCTCCAGCACGCGCTGGATCACGAACATCACATCGGCGCGGCCTGCATCGTATTCGTCGAACACGATCGCGGTTGGATTGCGCAACGCCCAAGGCAGGATACCTTCGTGGAATTCTGTCACCTGCATCCCGTCGCGCAGCTTGATCGCATCCTTGCCGATCAGGTCGATCCGGCTGATATGGCTGTCAAGATTGACGCGCACGCAAGGCCAGTTCAACCGGCTTGCCACCTGTTCGATATGGGTGGATTTGCCCGTGCCGTGATACCCCTGCACCATGACGCGGCGGTTGTGGCTGAACCCGGCAAGGATCGCCAGCGTCGTATCGGGGTCGAACTTGTAGGTGCTGTCATGTTCGGGCACACGCTCGGTGCGGTCGGAAAAGCCCTTCACAATCATGTCCGTGTCGATGCCGAATACTTCGCGCACCGAGATTTCCTCGGTCGGTTTCGCGTTTACATCGATGCTGCCGTCAGCCATTCGCGCAGTCCTTCAATCGGGTGTCCTGAGTTTGGTTTCCGTGGTGCAACATATTGCGCCCGAGAGCAAGGGGAAGGGCGGGAATTGACTCGTGCTGGACGCAAACGTCTCTGGACACCTTTCCTGACTGCAATAAAACTGGTCCCATGGCAGGCCGTGATGATATCGAAAACTGGCTGGCACGATGCGGCATGGGCGACCGACGGGCGTTCGCCGCTCTGTATCAGGCGACATCGGCGAAACTTTTCGGCATCTGTCTGCGTGTCTTGCAAGACCGCACCGAGGCCGAGGACGTGCTGCAGGACATTTACGTAAAGATCTGGCGCAATGCCGGACAGTATCGGGTGAACGGGCTAAGCCCGATGACATGGCTGATCACGATTGCCCGCAATGCCGCGATAGACCGCGTGCGCCGCCGCCGCGCGATATCCGGGAACAGCGACGGGATCGATCTGCACGCCGATCCCACCCCCGGACCCGAGGCGCGCGCGATGGCTGCGTCGGACAGAATGCGGCTGACCGACTGCCTTGGGGAACTGGACGAAAGACATGCGCAAGCGGTGCAAGGCGCTTATCTTGACGCCGAGACCTATGCCGATCTTGCCGCGCGGTTCGATGTGCCGCTGAATACGATGCGAACATGGCTGCGGCGCAGCCTGCTGAAACTGAGGGAGTGCCTCTCGCGATGAGCGACGAGTTGCCGGAACGCGACGCCGACAAGGCATTGGCCGGGGAATATGCCCTCGGTCTGCTGCCGCCCGACGAGGCGGTTGCCTTCGAGGCGCGTCTGGCCTCCGATCCTCAGTTGCGCGCGGTTTATGCCGACTGGGCCGAGGACCTGGCCCACCTGACCGACAGCATCGACCCAGTCGCCCCCCCTCCGCAGGTCTGGGCGGGGGCCGAAGCACGACTTTTCGGAACGCGGCGCAAATTCCGGGTTGGCGCCGGCGGTCGGTCGGGTTGGCTCGCTACCTTGATGGGCGGTCTGGCCGCCACTGTGCTTGTGCTTGGTCTGATCGTCGGCGCCGATCTGATGCCGCGCGATCCCGCAAGCCCCACAGACCCCGCCTATGTCGCCGAACTGGTGGCTGAAGATCGCAGTCTGATCGTGTTTGCCGCCTATGACGCGCGGGATGGTACGCTGTTCGTCGAACGTGAACGCGGCGACCCGGCGCAAGATCGCGCGTTTGAACTGTGGCTGATCGCAGGGACCGACGCGCCGGTCTCGCTTGGTGTGCTGCCGCAGGACCGCGCCGCCGTCATCCAGATCCCCGAGGCGCTGCGCCCCCGGCTGGATGGCGCGGCTCTGGCGGTGTCGGACGAGCCGCCCGGTGGGTCGCCCACCGGTGCGCCTACGGGGGCCGTGTTGGCCGTTGGGCAGATCACGAACACGTGAGATCTTTTTCTGAAACTTCCTGATGTGCGCTGCGTGACTTCGGGTGTCGCCGGGCAATCGTGCCCCGCGGCGCAAATCAGGAGGACATCAAATGTTCAAGACACATTTCTTTGCCGCAACCGCCGCTGCCGCGCTCGCACTGGGCGCATCCGTCGCCAGTGCCGAAAACCCGATGGTGGGCGGCGCCCCCATGTTCGCCGACAAGACAATCGTCGAGAATGCCGTGAACTCCAAGGACCATGAAACCCTCGTGGCCGCAGTTCAGGCGGCGGGCCTTGTCGATGTGCTGAACTCCGACGGTCCCTTTACCGTCTTCGCACCGACCGATGCGGCCTTCGGCATGCTCAAGGACGGCACCGTCGAGGCGCTGCTGCAGCCCGAGGCCAAGGCCCAACTGGCCAATATCCTCAAATGCCACGTGGTCGGCGCCGAGGCGATGTCGATGGCGATCAAGGGCATGATCGACGACGATGGCGGCGTGCATCCCGTGCCAACGCTTGGCACCTGCACGCTTCAGGCCACCTACAAGGGCGACAGCATCATGCTGGAAGATGAACGCGGTCGCGTCATCAACGTGACCATCGCCGACGTGCAGCAGTCCAACGGCGTGATCCACGTGGTCGACAGGGTCATTCTGCCCCCGCAGTCCTGAGATCGCTGGACGGTGATCCCGGATCCCCCGTGACCCGAGATCACCGGATCGTGCGGGGCCGTGCATTGCGCATCGGCCCCGCACGCCTCATTTTGCAAGGGCGTCAAATCCACAGGAGACAAGACATGAACCGCCGCACAATGATTGCCACGATGATGACCGCAGGGGCGACCCTGTCGATCGCCGGCAGGGGCGGGGCCGCGTCGGGCGCCTTCGACGTGACCCGCACCGACGCCGAATGGAAAGCCATGTTGACCGATCTGGAATTCAAGGTGATGCGCAAGGAAGGCACCGAGCGCGCGTTCAGCTCAGCGTTGCACGATCTCAAGGCCGACGGCGTCTACCATTGCCGTGGGTGTGATCTGGCGCTGTATTCCAGCCAGCACAAATTCGACAGCGGGACCGGCTGGCCCAGTTTCTGGCAGGCGATCGACGACGGCGCCATCGGCACGAAACGGGACTGGAAACTGGTCATTCCGCGTACCGAATGCCATTGCGCGCGCTGCGGTAGCCACATGGGACACATCTTTGACGACGGTCCCAAGCCAACCGGCAAGCGCCACTGCATCAATGGTGTCAGCCTGGTGTTCAAGCCCGCCTGATTAAGCCCAACCCGCAACGGCAGGCACGCAAGGCCATTCGAACGGCCTTGCGGCGGCGCTATGACTTGAAGTTGCGGCTTTGCTTGATCTGGTCCCAGGCCCAGACCACCTGTTGCAGCTGTTCTTCCTGACTGCGATCGCCGCCGTTGATGTCAGGATGCAAAACCTTGATCAACGCCTTGTAGGACTTGCGGATTTCCGTCTTGGTCCAGTCGTCCTTCGCTTCGAGGATCTCGATCGCGCGCCGCTCCGTCGGGGGCAATTTGCGCCCGCCCACCTTGGCGCGGCCCGGATTTTGCGTCGCGTTTCCACCCAGAACCTGATGCGGGTCCTCGATGCCCAGCCGTGCCCATGCCCGCTGTTCGGGATCGACGAAAGCCTTTGTCTCACGCTCCCAGACCTTGTCCTTGGACATCTGGGCGTTCATCTCGGCCTCGGTCGTGCCGTGGAAGAAGTTCCATTCCTGATTGTATTCGCGCACGTGGTCCTTGCAGAACCAAAAATACTCGTCCAGCACGTCTGGTGCCTTGGGCGCACGGTATTTGCCCGGCTCCTGACAGCCGTCTTTCTCGCAGACACGCGTTGACGTTTCGGACGCGCCCGACATGCCGCGCCGACCGCGAGGATTTTTCCTCTTCGCCGACGAAACCGACATGTCGAAACCGAAGGGATCTGTCTTGGACATGGCTCTACCTTTGCGACTCGGAGGCTGGAGTTTATTGCAAACACGCGGAAATTGAAGGGGCGCAGGACAAAAAAGTTTTCTCGTCAGCCGTCGCGATCCCCACGTCCCTCATCCTTTCAGTGCCCCAACCGCGCGACATCGCATTGGGGCATTGGGCATCATGTTGCACGCAGGGGAAATGCAGGGCGCTCCAGGTCGCCACAATCATTATCCCGGAGCACAAGCAACGAACCTCTAGGTCGCGGGGTACTCAGCGGCGTGGCGGGTCGCTTCCATCATCCTCGGGCGTGACATTGGCGGTCTCGTCCGCGTCGGACCGGGGGTGTGGGGCTTGCCCGTCTGGTACCATGTCGGGTTGTGCCATCCCGGTTTCAACCCCCGGCAGCATCCGACGGGCGGTGTCGATATCAACGGCAAGCGCGCGGCGAAACACCATCACGCTGCGATAAACCGTATGACTCGAGGTCAGCCCCTGTCGCTCCTCCGAGGGCAGGATGTCCGAACGCTGATATTCCCACCCTTCGGCGGCAAGCTCGTTGATCAGGTCTTCCAGCGCGAGGGCAAAACGTGGGCCCGGGCCTTTCACACCGGGCGCTTTCTTGCCCCGTATCGGCGCAGGTATCACCTTGTATTCGAACATCACACATTCCCCCCACGCCGTTTGTCGGGACGTATCCTATCGACTGGGTGGTTCAGCACAAGGGCCCCGGCGCGGATCGCGACCGGGGCCCTC
>JALQUE010000211.1 GCA_023260815.1 Roseovarius sp. | reverse complement strand
ATATCCTGGGGCATCGGCGCGACGCGGGGGCCGTCCAGATCGACATGCAGTGTCATGCCTTCGCCCGTGGCGGCCAGCCAGCCGTCCTGATGATAGAGTTCCTGAAAGGTGTGGAACCGTTTTTCGTCATGATCGAGCAGCCAGAAGGACGCGCGCAGCTTGTCGCCCAGTTTCACCTCGCGCAGGTAGCGGATGTGGAATTCGGCGGCAAAGGTGGTGTGGTTGGCGTGGGCCACATACTCCGGGCCGAAGCCGAATTCGGCAAAGACCTCATCGGCGGCGCGGTCGAACAGGACGGTGTAATAGCCCATGTTCAGATGATTGTTGAAGTCGATCCAGCCCGGCTCGATCTCAAGCGGGGAGGACAGGAAGGGCACTGATGTCGTCATGATGTCCGGTTATCCGATGGCCCCGATACACTACGACCCGCCGGTGCGGAGTGCAAAGCCAAATGCCCGCGCTAAAGATGATCCGACACCAGCCCGATCACATCCCGCCAATGGCGGAAGTGCAGCAACTGGCCGGCATCGGGGTACATCGTGAAGCTGATGGCGGGATAGTCGGGCTTCAGCTCCGCCAATGAGACTGGGTGCATCACGGGATCATCCATGCCGTTGAGATAGTGCAAGGGGATCTTTTGGCTGAGCAGGGCCAGATCCCGGACATGGCGGGGGTCATGTTCGAACATGGTCTGATGGATGAAGGGCAGATGCGCGCTGTGCTTGTCGGACAGGCAGATATGCGATCCCGCGATCATCGCCTCGAATACTTCGGGGTCGCTGAAGGTGTCCATGTCAGCGCGCGATTTGCCGAAGACCGCCTGCACGAAGGCCGGCTTGCCGATCCGTCGCGCAAGATGAAACCCGGCCTTGACCAGAAAGGGCAGCACATGGGGCGTGTGTTTCGCACCGACCTGAATGAAGCGGTGCCATTTGTGCATCCTCTCGAACTGTTCGCGGGTGCGCAGCGGCAGAAGGCCCGCACAGGCGATGACCGCGCGCACCAGTCCGGGGCGCAGGCGGTCGAGGCTGGGCATGAAGATCACGTCTGTGCCAAGCGTGATGACGGGCAGCGCCGTCACGCCTTCGGCGTCGAGCACGGCGAGTATGTCTCGGGCGGTCTGGTCGCCGTAGTCGCATTTGCGCGGCAGCGGATCGCTTTGCCCGAAGCCCGCGCGCACCGGCACGATGAGGCGGATGTTTTGGGCGTCGGCCAGGGTTTCTGCCTGCACGGTCCAGCGGATGAAGCCGAATTTCATATGCATGAGCAGGACAGGGCGCCCTTTGGGATGTCCCAGCACCAGATAGTCGAGCCGCCGCCCGTCGGCGGCGCGGATCGTCTGGACGGGGACGGGCGCAAGGGTGGTCTCATGGCTGTCGCCATGACGCGGGGTATGTTCCTCGCGCATTGTCTTGTCGGCGATTTCCATCAGCGACATGGTCAGCCGGAGCAATTCCACCTGACTGTTTGTTTCGGTCTTGGAGAGGATGGTCTTGATCTGGGTCCGCACGGTGGCCAGCGATCGGCCCCGCCGATCCGCGATATCCTTGGCACCGGCGCATTCCAACAGCAGGCGGATGATCTCGACCTCGGCCTTGGTCAGATCGAACGCCTCGCGAAGGATGCGGCTCATGCCCTTGGGCCAGCGCAGATCCGAGGTGGCCGCGGCGACCGTGATCTCGCCATCCGGGAGCACCACGCGGCGCAGTTGCAGGATCAGGAACTGATCGGCTTCGTCGCGGCGCACACGGTAGATCGAAGGTGGCGCGTCGGGCTGCGACAGGATCTTTCGGATGTGGCTGATCAGCACGGTGCGGTCATCCGGGTCGATCGCAAGGTTCGACAAGCTGTCACCGGGGTGCAGGGACAGGCTGTCGCGGGCAGGAATGTTGGCGGCGCGAACTGTCAGATGCTCGGATATCAGAACGGCAGGAATGCGCCCGAAATGTTCCAGAGCCTGTGCGCCGGCATCCGACAACGGTTCATCGGCCAGCCGGTCGAGCATCCTGTCGGCGCGGTCGATATGGCCAAGGACCAAGGGATGATTCGTCCACAGGTTCGTGGCTTGTGGCCCATCCCCCGAGCCAAGAACAGCCTCCCACGTGTCGAGAAGGTCTTCGTAGCGCGACGGGTCGAGTGCCACGTCATAGACGCGGCCGATCAGATCATCGAGGGCGACATCCCGTTTGTCCGGATCATCCGCCCCCGTCCCCATCACCTCGTACCCCACAACATATCCAAAAGGATAGCATGTCGGAGGTTGCGGAGAATGGCAACCGTCAGCCCTGATCGAGACCCAGTTTCTGCTGGATGATGTCGTTCACCGCCTTCGGGTTGGCTTTGCCGCCGGTGGCCTTCATCACCTGACCGACGAACCAGCCGGCCAGTTTGGGGTTGGCCTTGGCCTTTTCCACCTGCGCGGGATTGTCGGCTATGATCTGGTCCACCGCCGCTTCGATCGCGCCGGTATCGGTGACCTGCTTCATGCCTTCCGTCTCGACGATTTCGTCGGGGGCGCGGCCGGTCTCGATATGGATTTCCAGCACGTCCTTGGCGATCTTGGTCGAGATCTCGTCGCGCGCGACCAGCGACAGGATGGCGGCGTTGACCTGGGGGGCGACGATCTGACGGGGGCTGATTTCGGCCTTGTTGGCGCGGCCCAGAACCTCGTTGATGACCCAGTTCGCGGTGCGCTTGCCGTCCCCTCCGGCGACCGATTCCTCGAAATACTGCGCCAGATCGACATCTGCCGTCAGCACGTTGGCGTCGTATTCCGTGACGCCGTAATCCGCGATGAAGCGGGCCTTTTTCTCATCGGGCAGTTCGGGCAGAGAGGCGGCGATGTCGTCGACCCAAGCCTGTTCGATTTCCAGCGGCAGCAGGTCGGGATCGGGGAAGTAGCGGTAATCATGCGCCTCTTCCTTGGACCGCATGGAGCGCGTCTCGCCCTTGTCGGGGTCGTAAAGACGGGTTTCCTGCACGACCGATCCGCCGGATTCGACGATCTGGATCTGGCGGCGCGCTTCGTATTCGATGGCTTGCTGGATGAAGCGCATGGAGTTCATGTTCTTGATCTCGCAGCGGGTGCCGAGATGGCTGAAATCCTGCGTTTCCATGTATTTCTCATAGGCGCCGGGGCGGCAGATCGACACCGATAGCGGTGAGCCCCTCTTCGCCCATCACTTCGAGAAATTCGCCCCGACCGCAACCGATATCGATAGCTGGTCCGTTAAAGCCGGTTCGCGTTTGGGCGTCTTTTAGATCGTTCCTATAGA
>JALQUE010000157.1 GCA_023260815.1 Roseovarius sp. | reverse complement strand
TGGAAGATTGAAACCCGTTCGCGTTGGCAACAGCAGATATCCCGCCACGATCGACCACACCAAGGCATCGCGCAAAGGCAAGCGCTGGAACAGGATGTAGACCACAACGGGCCAAGAATAGAGGACTATGTCTGCAAAGGAATTTGACATGCTTCGAATAAGGGCCGCCCGTTAAATCCACGGCATGTTACACCACACACCTTGGCAGAAATATGGTTCAAAATAGCACCTCGGTGCCATCTTCGAAAGTTCCAATGCCCGAACGGAGCTTTTCTTACCTACGTCACAGCCTTTATAATGGCCTGAAAATTGACGTAATCAAAGCGTTCCGCCTTTAACCTGAGGCATCAGCTGAAGGCGGAAAGCTTGCAACGATTGAACGGAGCACTGCATTTCGCGAAAATCTGTGATTCAGTTTTTTCGCGAAACGCTTTATTCCAACAAAAGAAAATACTGATGTGCATTTTACGGCCTGGACGCACTGATACCATGCCGGAACGGAGCAATTTGTGACCCTGCCTGACAAATCGACCAATTCCATCCCCCGTGCCCGGATCAACGTGTCGATCATCAACTACCGCACGGCGGAGCTGACGATACAATGCGTGCGCTCGGTTCTCGAGGATGACTCGCAAGTGGACTACATGGTCACGGTCGTAGACAACGCTTCGGGCGATGGCTCGCTGGAAAAACTGCGTGCTTTCATCACCGGGTTGCCCGATCCCGCCCGTGTTCAGCTCGTGGCCTCTACAACCAATTCCGGGTTTTCCGGCGGGCATAATCAGGGCATCGCGGCGTGCGCGGCGGACTACCATCTTGTGCTGAACTCCGATGCGGTCCTCAAGCCCGGGTTCCTCGATGCAATCCTCGCCACCGCCGAGGCGCACCCCGACTGCGGGCTGGTCGCGCCTCGGATCGATTACGATGACGGCACCCGCCAGATCAGCTGTTTCCGCTTTCCCACGCCCAAAAGCGAGTTGATACGCGGGGCCGCGACCGGGCCGATCACCCGGCTTTTGCAATCCAGTGACGTGCCGCTGGACAACCCCCCCGATCCTACGCAGGTCGACTGGGCCAGTTTCGCCTGCATCCTTCTGCGCGATGCGATGATCCGACAGATCGGCCCGATGGACGAGGGCTATTTTCTCTATTTCGAGGATGTCGAATATTCGTGGCGCGCGCGTCAGGCCGGTTGGCGCATCTGCCTGGCGCCCGAGGCTTGCGCGGTGCATTTCCGTGGCCGAAGCGGGCCGGTCAAGGCGTCGCAAGCCGCCCGCAAGCGCCTGCCGGCCTATTATTACGCCTCCCGAACCCGCGTGTTTTACCAGATGCATGGCCGCGCGGGCCTGCTCATGGCCAATCTGATGTGGCATCTGGGCCGTGGCATTGCACATCTGCGGCGTTTGGTCGGCAAACCCGTCCCGCCCGCCACGGCACAAGAGGCGCGTGATATCTGGATCAATGTCCTGACGCCGTTGGGGGGTCGCCGTGACAGCTAGATCGCAGGACAATCTGCCCGATTTCATCATCCTCGGTGCGATGAAATGCGGCACCAGCACCATGGCCGCGCAATTGGGCGCGCAGCCGGGTGTCTTCATGACTGACCCGAAAGAGCCGAATTTCTTTTCCGACGATCCCGTCTTCGCCAAGGGCATGGGCTGGTATCAAAGCCTTTTTGCCGATGCCGCCCCCGGTGATCTGAAGGGCGAGGCCAGCACGCATTACACCAAGTTGCCCACCTATCCCGAAACGCTTGCCCGCATGTCGCAGGTGCTCAAGGCGCCCAAGCTGATCTACATGATCCGCGATCCACTGGCCCGTGCGGTCAGCCACTATATCCACGAATGGACCATGGGCGTCATCACCGATCCCTTGGATGCCGCGTTGGACAGCCACCCCGAACTGATCTCTTATGGCTGCTATGCCCGCCAGATCGCCCCTTATGTGGAGCATTTCGGCGCGGACAATATCCTGATCCTCTCGCTCGAGGATATGCACCGCGCGCCACAGCACAGCTTGCAGCGCGTCTGCGACTTCATCGGGCACACCGCCCCGCCTGACTGGATCGAAGAGAACGCCCGCGCCAACGCGTCATCCGAGCGTTTCCGCCGCTTTCCGCTCCATGGTCTTTTGATCGACAACGTGATCGCCCAAGCCCTGCGCCGTGCGCTGGTCCCGCAAGCCTTGCGGGACCGGATCAGGAAAAGCCGACAGATGACCGAAAGGCCATCGCTCTCGCCCGACAACGTCGCGCGCCTGCAACAGGTCTTCATCGAGGATCACGCGCAACTCCGCAGGCTTTTCCCCGACCGCCCCGATCTCGACATCTGTTATCCGTTCGTTGCCTCATGATCGGCGGGCTGACCATAGGGCTGGTCATCATCGGCCGGAATGAAGGCGCGCGGCTGATCCGTGCTCTGGCTTCGGTGCCTGACGGGGTGGACCGGATTGTTTATGTCGACTCCGGATCGACCGATGGCAGCGTCGACGCCGCCCTTGCCGCAGGCGCCGAAGTGGTGACTCTCGACATGACACAGCCCTTCACCGCCGCGCGCGCCCGCAACGCGGGCGTTGACCGGTTGCGACAGGCGGGCTTGCCTGATGCGATCCAGTTCATGGATGGCGATTGCGAATTGCGCGACGGCTGGATCGCCCATGCCGCAGCCTTCCTCGTGGAAAATCCCAAGGCCGCCGTTGCCTGCGGCCGCAGACGGGAAAGGTTCCCCGAAGCATCCGTCTACAACCGCCTGTGTGACGCCGAATGGAACACGCCGGTGGGCCGCGCCAAGGCCTGCGGCGGAGACGCCCTGATGCGCATGCAGGCGTTCGAGGCCGTGGGCGGCTTCAACCCCGCGCTCATCGCCGGCGAAGAGCCCGAGCTTTGCGTCCGCCTCCGCGCCGCCGGATGGGAGGTCTGGCGCCTGGATCACGAAATGACATGGCACGACGCGGCGATGACGCGGCTCTCGCAATGGTGGACCCGCACCCGGCGTGGCGGCTATGCCTTTGCGCTGGGCGCCTCGCTCCACGGCGCCCCTCCCGAACGCCACTGGGTCAGGGAAACCCGCCGTGCGCTGATCTGGGGCGCAGTGCTGCCCTTGGTGCTGTTGATGGCGGCGGTTCTTTTGTCGCCTTGGGCGTTACTGGGAGTCGTCCTTTATCCGCTGCAAATCGTACGGATCGCCCTCAAATCCGGCCGGCCCTACGATTGGCCGCAAGCGTGGTTCATAGTCTTGGGCAAGGTCCCCGAGGCATTGGGGGTGGTGCAGTGCCGGTTGGACTTGACGACAGGACGACGCAAGGCGCTTATTGAATACAAGTGAACCTATCTCCCCCGCGTCCACTGTCTGCTTTTAGGCGACAAACGCACAGTCGCTGACACGAATCCATAGACGCAAAACCCAACTGGGTCCCTTAAAAAAAGCCCAAAGATATCACCCTTGCTCAAACTCCTCTTGTCGTCATTGATCACCAATTCAGAATAAAGCCTTACGATCTCGGCCACGCCATCATCTTGTCGCCTGCGCACCTTGATCAGGTTGCCAAGTCCCTCCACCATCGGCCAGTGATATCTGGGCAAGACCTCGATCCGCTCATGGGGCGCAAAGTTCAGCCTGATATATGTATCGTCCGAGATGATATCCGGAAAAGCCTGCCAACGTGCCCGGCCTGAACGGTTGACTGCAAAAAGCCCCGCACCAACCGCGCCGCCCTGAACGAAGGGAAGTTTCTGCCAGAACCGCGCATATTGCCGGGTCACCCAGCTATGTGCATCGGTGACCTTCAAAGTTCCGGTCGCATAAAGCGGCGCATCGCTTGTCAGGGCCTTGCGCAAAGCACTGAACATGTCGGTGTCACAGACGACGTCGGCATCAAGATAAACCAGAAATTGGCCCTTGGCGGCCTGATCCCCGGTATTGAGCGCGTGGATCTTGCCCGGTTTGGGTTCCTCTATGACGTGCAAGTGCCAGCCTCGCGCCTCGAAGCCACCCCGCGTCGCCAATGCAGCGCCCACCGTGTCGTCAGTGCAGGCATTGGCCACCACGATGACCTCGACCTCTCCGGCCTCGGCATCCTGCTCCAGCAGGCTCTTCAGGCACTTGCCGATATATCCCGCCTCGTTTCTGGCGGCGATAATGACGCTCAGCAAATTCCGGGCCTGTTTTTGACTGACAGTCATGGTGTGCTCGTGATCTGACAAATGGGGATGCTTAAAAATGCTCGACCTTGGAAATAGGTGATCTCACCTTCATACTTGAATAAATGTCACGAAACCTCTTCCTTTGACACTCATGTCTTTTCCCGAGTTCTCAAACCGGGTCCGGGGCGTTATTCATTCACTATCGATTGAAAGCATTAACACGATTGCATCACCATCACGTTTCCGCGCCAAGCGGCAGGCCCGCCACGATCAGGCCGAAACCCGCCCTAGGACTTTTTCATGAAGATCGGCTATTTGTTGAATACCTATCCGGTAACCAGTTCCACCTTCATCCGCCGGGAAATCCGGGCGCTTGAGGGGCAGGGGCTGACGGTCACGCGCTATGCGATCCGGCGGTGGGCGGATGACTTGGTGGACGAGCATGACCGCGCAGAACAGGCCAAGACCCGCTATATTCTCTCCGGTCAGGTGCCGCGCCTGATCACCGGAGCCATAGCCGAGGCCGTGACCAATCCCTTGGGTCTTGTGCGCGCCATCGGCACCTTGGGCAGGCTGGTGCGCAATGCGGGCGGCGGGGTGGTGCGGCACGCGGCCTATCTGCTGGAAGCAGTCTCGCTCAGGCGGCAGGCCAAGACAGACCGGATCGACCATATCCATGCCCATTTC
This sequence comes from Roseovarius sp., assembly GCA_023260815.1. GTDB lineage: Bacteria > Pseudomonadota > Alphaproteobacteria > Rhodobacterales > Rhodobacteraceae > Roseovarius. Next base: position 371 of record JALQUE010000157.1, on the reverse strand, counting down.
TCGACCAATGCCGCCGCGGTGGCGCTGCTTTGCTATCGCTTGGGCGGGCCGGGCTACAGCTTTACCGCCCATGGCCCGGACGAATTCATCGACTGGGGCCGCTCGTCTCTGGCGCTGAAAGTGGCCGAGGCCCGGTTCGTCGCCGCGATCTCGCATTATTGCCGGGTGCAGCTGACACTTGCCGCCGGGATGGCGCATCGGGACAAGATCCATATCGTGCGCTGCGGGCTTGACCTCACTGAATTCCCGCCAAGCGATGCGGGCTTTGACGCCTCAGCCCCGTTTGTCTGCGTCGGCCGGCTTTGTCCGCAAAAGGCGCAGGTGCTGATTGTCGAGGCGACCGCTCGGGTCGTCCGCTCCTACCCTGAGGT
>JALQUE010000306.1 GCA_023260815.1 Roseovarius sp. | reverse complement strand
CCATCATATGTTCAAGTTCATCCATACGCATATTGATTTTATCTTTAATATTCATGTGTTTATAATACTACAAGTTGTACTAAAAGTCAAGAACTAAATTGGAGCGGCTGAGGAGAATCGAACTCCCATACCTGGCTTGGAAGGCCAGTGCATTACCATTATTAATCTTTCTGATTCTTCGTATCTCTCAATTTTTTCTATACATATAGTAACTAATGTATAAAGTTTAGTTAACAGACCTTTTAAAGTATCTTCTACATTTTCTAATAAGTGTTTCTCATAGACATCCTCAGCTTCGCCATGGCGCTGCGCTACAGCTTTGATGCCGGGGACGAGGCGACACGCCTTGAAAAGGCCGTTGAAAAGGTGCTGGCCGATGGTCTGCGCACCGCCGATCTTCTGGGCGAAGAGGGCGTGAAGCCCGTCTCGACCTCGGAAATGGGCGATGCCGTGATCGCGGCGCTCGACGCCAGTCTCTAAGGCGAACGCGTCAGGCGCGCGCTACCTGAGTCAGACATCCGGGGCGGTCCTGTCGGGCCGCCCCAAATGTTTGCCCACCTCGTGGTCATACTCTCCGATGCGCTGGACATTGTGCATGATCCGCGTAAGCCACCGCATCGCATCGGTCGTCTCGAACGTGTCCTGCACCGAATAGATCCCCACATGCTCTCCCAGAAGCAGGCCGCGCCGGTGCCGCGCAAAGCGATGCGCCACAGGCCCGGCCATCCGTGCCATCCTCGCGCCGATCTCTGGCAGATCCAGCGTTCGGTCTGGTGACAGGCAGGCGGCGAACCACTGTGCGGGACGCTGTGTGACAGGCTCCCGGCCAAGGACGGGGATGAAACCGCGCCGCCGGCTTTGCTCCAGCAGGCGCACCAGATGATCCGCCTGATGCATCAGCGCGGCAAAGGCGGCGGCCTCATGGGCCTTGTCGCGGGGCACCGATATGCGCGCCATGAACGCCTTGAGATCCTCCAGAACCATGCTCACCCGCGGCTCCAGCGCCGATAGCCGCCGCAGATCCCGGTCGCGGCCAAGGGCGGACGCATAGGCCGCAAAGACCTCGTGGGCGGCCCATGTCATCGCGCCATGCGCCGCCTGAAGCGCGGTGCCCTCATCGCTCAGAAGGCGGGGGTCCAGTTCCGGCGCGCCAACGCCGCCCTCTCCGGGGCGCAGCCGTTCGACCAGGGCCGCAAACGGCGCGGTCATCGGCAGGAACACCGCCGTTCCCAACAGGTTGAACCCGGTGTGAAACACCACCAGCGCGGTATCCGGTCCGGCCCTTGCCGCCAGCGCCTCCAGCGGTCCTGTGATCAGCCACAGTGCCGGGAACGCAATCAGCATGGTGCCCGCGTTGAACAGAAGGTTGGCAAGCGAAGTCTGCTGCATCGCCCGCGATCCGCCAAGCGCCGCCAGAAGGGCCGTGAAGGTGGTGCCAAGGTTCATGCCGATCACCGCCGCCGCCGCCTGCACCAACGGCAGCGCGCCCGTGCCCAGAAGGACCAGCACAACCGCGACCGCCGCAGACGAGGATTGCATCACCACCGTCAGCACCAGTCCCACCGCCGCCATCACCAGAAGTCCGCCGGGGCCACTGCCGGGCAGGCGGTCTGGCGTCAGCCAATCGGCGGCACCCGCCATGCCCTCCTGCATCATGTCCAGCCCGATGAACAGCAGGCTGAACCCCGCCACGATCCGCCCGATCCGCGCCGCGCGCCCCTGCGACAGAAGCAGGCTCAGGCTGGCCGCGAACAGCAGCACCATCGCCACCGCGCCCAACTTCAGCTTGAACCCCACCAGCGACACGACCCAGCCCGTCACCGTGGTGCCGATATTGGCGCCATAGATCACCCCAAGCGCATGTGGAAAACTCAACAGCCCCGCGCCCACGAACCCCACCGTCATGACCGTTGTCGCCGACGAGGATTGGATCACCGCCGTGGTCGCGGCACCGCTGGCCACACCGCGCAGGGGCGTCGTCGTGAACCGCGCCAGCAACCGGCGCAGATCGGCCCCCGCCGCCTCGCGCAGCGCATCGGTCATGATCTTCATGCCCAGCAGGAACAAACCTATTCCGCCAAGGGCCGTCACGGTCTGCATCATGTCATGTTCACCCCATGACGGCAGAATGCGGATCGTTGCTTGTGAATACAAGCGCCCACCCGAATCCCCCTTGCAAAGCGGGGCAACGATCTGTAATCGCCTGTCCCACGGTCGGAGTGTAGCTCAGCCTGGTAGAGCACTGTCTTCGGGAGGCAGGGGCCGGAGGTTCGAATCCTCTCACTCCGACCAATAAAACAAGGCGCCTTCGGGCGTCTTTTTTGTTGGCAAGACAGCGCGCAGGCGCAACGAACCAAGCTGTCTTGCGCGATCCGAACGCCCTATCTGCGTCACCTCACATGCGGTTCAAAGCACTCTGGACCCGGCGGGATGAAGGGCCGATGCCAGATCGCGCATGCAGGACGACGACACCGCAAAAGACTGTCCCAGGGCAGCTCACTTGGGGCGGGGCATCCATCCGAACGGAAACGGGCGGATCCCAAGGAACACCACGGTCATGCGTGTCACGAAAGTGCCCAGGACCGTGATCACGATGGCCAGTGCGATCTCTTCGGGTGCCAGCACATTGGGGCGGGTCAGCAGGAACAGCGAAAAGGCCAACCCCCAGAACAACGGAACTTCGGCATAAAACTCGGTCTTCAGGGTTCCGACCTGGCCGGATTGCCGCACGATATCGCGCAGGATGCCGCCACCGGCGGCTGTCAGCATCGCGAGGATCGGCCCCCAGAGCCACAGGGGCTCGGCATCCATGGATATTGCGATGGCAAGCCCCGAGACCGTGAAAACGGCCATTCCCAGTGAATCGGTCAGCTCCTGAATATTGGCAATCGTGACAAATCGGGGTGCTTTGGGCAGGCGGGACAGGTTCCAGTCCCGCCGCGCCATCAGGCGCAGCCCAAGAATGATCGCAAAACCCATCAGAACGGTTACGCCGACAAGGCACAGATAGAGCGGCGATGACATCATGCCCATCGGGTGCCGGTCCAACAGAATGTCCCGCAACGCCCCGCCGCCAAGGGCCGGAAGCGCAGACAGAACCAGCGCGCCGAAGAAACTGAAATTCTCCCGATAGGCGATCAACACGCCCGACACGGCAAAGGCCACTGTCCCGAGGATGGTCAGCACAAAGAACAGCCGCGTATCGAGAATATACAGCATCAGCACCGAGGAAATGCTGGAATGCAGCCGTTTCTTCAACTGCCCGTTCTCTTCCAGGGTCTTGATCGCCTGATCGATGGCGGCCAGCGCGTCGGGGTGCATGGTGGCCTTGCTGAACATGAAGTGGACGCTCGTGATCCCCGGCATCACGATTTCAGCCGCCTGAAACTTCAGCCCCGCCTCAAGGGCCGCCGTCGATACGCCAAGCCTGTCCCCGACAAAGCCATCGATTCGTCCCGCCAGCAGGTTGCGCAGATTGTCCTCGTCATCCTTTGCGGCCACGATCCGCCCGGCCCGTGTCGCGGTGTCTATGGCGTGATTCAGCGCGGGGTCCGCGAACAGACGACCGGGAATGATCCCAAGCCGGAAATCCGCCGTTTCGTTGATCAGCTTGGCAATATCTGTCGTGTCATGCAGGCCGGTGTCGTCATTGCTGACATAAAGCGCGATCCGCGCCCATCGATAGGGCAAGGAGTAATGAAACCTGTCGTCGCCGGTCTCGGGCTGAAACGCCCCAAGCGCAATGTCGCCCCGGCCTGCACTCAGATCATGCAACTGATCCTGCCAGGATTGCCTGCGCAGATGGGCCTCCATTCCGGCCAAGTGCAACACATCGGTCAGGATCGCGATATCCAGCCCCTCGACACCCTGAAGCTGGCCGGGTGCCGGTGATTGATAGGGCTGGGACATGATCCACCCGCCGCGCAGGCTGGTCATGCCGAAACTCTGGTGCGGCGGCTCAAGATCCGGCGCCGGCGCCTCGATCACATCCTGCGCCATCGCCGCCGGAAGGACCGGACCGCAAAGACCCCACAGGGTCACGATGCTGAAGGTCGCAAAAAGCACGAAAGTCCGGGCGCGGGACCGCATGGTCACGCCTGCTCGTGTCGGTGACAGGGCATGGCGCCGCTGGGGCTGGGGATACCGGCGATGATGTCGCCTGTCGTCGGGATGTCAGGGATCATCGCGCAAGTCTTGTCAAAGTCGTTCACTGTCCAAGTCCTGCATGGCGGCACCTTGAAAATGGTTGGCGTATTCAGCCCCCAAACACAAGGCCCGGGCGTTCCGGCACCTCGATCCGCCGACTCAGTTACGCCCTGACCCCCTGATATTTCGCTGAAACCTACCGCAGGTCCAGCTTTCCACCGGTCCGGCCTCTCAAAAAATTCCGCAGCCTCCGGCGTATTGCTGCCATTATCCTGACATCGATACGCGGCCTCTGCCGGGTGGTGCGTCATTGCTCTTTCGATAGTGTTGAAACGGCCTCCGAGAATTCCTTTTTCAGGATATCGAGACCCAGTGCCGACAACCCGGCAAAGCAGATCGTGATCACGATCACCATGACCATCACCATCATGTAATCTTGCAGCAACCGCATCCGCCCGTCCTTCCATAGCGTCAAAGCTTACGTCCTGCGATCAGCTTTAGCGCCCTCTCCGGCCTTGAGGATCAGACGATGGTCCATGTCATTTCGGGACGTGGCTATCGGAGGATAAATGGCGAAATCCGGGACTCGGAAATTTCAATTGGGCCAAAGTTTTTCCCATGTCTTTGGGCTTTCTAACCCCAGACCTGAACCGCCCGGTGTTGGAAAAAGTGCCCCGAGCCGGGGTCAGGTGCCACAAGGATCAAGACCGAAATTCAAATCCAGGAGAAAGAAATGATCAAGTTTTTCAAAAAGTTCCGCACCCAAGAAGATGGCGCAGTCACGGTGGACTGGGTGGTGTTGACCGCCTCTGTCGTGGGCCTTGCCGTGGGGGGTGTCATGGTGATCAAGGACGGTGTGGATGGCTTGGCCGGCAACATCGGAACCGAACTGAGCTCGGCCACCGTCGTGGGTCTGGGCGAGCTTGGACAAACGTCTGAAACGGCAACGGAATAAGTCTGCCCGGTAATGCGATGGCGGCAGGCTGGACGGATCATGGCCCGGCCTGCTGCCCGCATCTTCCACCCTCCTTCTCGGGCCTCGGGCGAAAAACCCGATGCCCCGTTCAGGCCGCGCTCACCGCGTCTGCTGCCCAGTCATCCTCGGTGATGCCGAAGCGGTTGATCCGGGAATAGAGTGTCGTCGGCCTGATCCCCAACAGCTCCGCCGCACCCCCCGGTCCGGATACCTTGCCTGCCGTTTCGCGCAGGCAGGCAATCAGGTTGTCCCGGATCATGCGGTCCATCTCGGCCTCGGTACGGATCGGCGCGCCGTCGCTGCGGGTGCCTGACTGCGTCAGCCCCAGTTCCAGGATGATCTTGCCCCCGCCCGACACGATCGCCGCCCGCTCCAGCACGTTGCGCAATTCGCGCACATTGCCGGGCCAGGGGTAGTCCATCATCTGTTGGACCGCGCGCTCGGTGATGGTCGGCTCCGCCAGGTTCAGCCGCCGACAGGTGATGCCCAGAAGATGCGAGGCCAGCACCGGGATATCCTCAAGCCGCTCGCGCAGGGGGGCGCAACTGATCGGAAAGACATTCAGGAAGAACAACAGATCTTCGCGCAGCTTGCCGGATTTCACCGCGCGGTCCGGCGTGTCGTTCATCGCTGCGATCACATGCAGGTCAAGGGCCTTGGCCCGTGTATCCCCCAACCGTGTGACGGTCCCTGTCTGCAATGTCTGCAACAGCCTGCCCTGCGTCTCCAGCGGCAGTTCCGAGATATCGTCCAGAAACAGCGTCCCGCCATGCGCCAGTTCCAGCTTGCCGGGCTTGTCGCGCGTCGAGCCGGGAAACGCGCCGCGCACCTGCCCGAACAGTTCGGCCTCGATATCATCGGGCGACACTGCCCCGCATTTGAACGTGATCATTGTCCGCCGCGACCGCACGCTTGCCTTGTGAATGGCGTTGGCCACCAGCGCCTTGCCGGTGCCGGTCTCTCCGGTGATCAGAACCGTGGCATCGGTGGGTGCGACCAGATCGATCCGGGCGCGGATCTGCTTGATCGCCGGGGATGATCCGACAATGTCGTGATGCGCCCGCTCTGATGTGATGGCCTCCTGAAGATAGGCGTTCTCCTGCTCCAGCTGGTCACGCAGCAAGGCCACCTCCTGCAAGGCGTCCTGCAGCTTGCGTTCGTTTTCCTTGCGTTCGGTGATGTCCCGGAAAATCACCACCGCGCCCACCAGAACCTGCTGGTCGTAGATCGGGGTCGAGACATACTCCACACGGATCGGCTTACCATCCTTGCGCCAGAACACCTCATCGTCCACGCGGTTGATCTTCTCGAAGCGGAACGACTGGTAGATCTTGCATTCATGGGCGGGATGCACATCGCCGTTCAGGTGATGATGGTGGATGATCGCATGGATATTGCGGCCCAGCAGATCCTCGCCGGTCCAGCCCAGCATCTCGCGCGCGGCGCGGTTGACGAAAGTGGTCTTGCCCTCGGCGTTGACGCCGTAAATCCCTTCGCCCGCGGCGTTCAGGATCAACTGGTTTTCGCGCTCCAACTCGGCAAAGAACCGTTCGGCGCGCTTCCATTCGGTCAGGCCCGCGCGGTGCATCTTGGCGGTCTCGACCATCGCGGTCCGACGCTCGAACGCGGTCAGGTCGGTCAGCGCCAGCAGCATCAGCCCCGGATGATCCGGCAGGGGCCGCGCCCGGATCTCGCAGCGTACATGCCGCCCGTCCAGCGACGTCAGCCCGACATCGCGGGTCCAGCTTTCGCCGCGATGATCCACCTCTTCCAGAAAGACCACAAAGCGCGGCAGCGACGCCCCAAGCACCGCCGAAAAGCGCAGACCGTCCGGCGCGCGGGCCTTGCCCGTCAGCAGTTTCGCCGCCGCACCGTTCCAGCTTGCGACGGTATCGGATGCCGTGTCCACCACCACCGCGGCCTGCGGCAGGGCCGTCACAAGGGAATCAATCATCGTCCGCGCCATGCTCATGCCGATCAGCATAGCGGGATTTGAAATGCCAGCATCACGATATTTCGTGAATTACGATTTTTCATATTTTTGAAGCAGGTCACATACATATTAAAGTCTTGATAAATATTAACCTTTTGCAACTGCACAAATTTTGGGCGCAGCCTTCCACGTCACCGCTTTCCTTGGAACGATACAGGCAACTCAGTCTGAAAGGAAATCCGATGACGATCAAAAGCCTTGGAAACCCGTTTTCCGAAAAGACCGATCTGCGCCACGGGGCCGACTGCGATTGCAAGGGCTGTCTGTCGGGCCACGGTCACGACAAGGACCATGTCGAAGCCACCTCCATGTCCTCCGAACAGATGCTCGAACGCGCCATCGAAAGCGCTGTCGTCCGTTCTGTCTTCGGGCAGAACGATCTCAACCGGCGCTCCTTCATGGCGATGATGGGCGGCGGCGCGTTTGCCGCGGCTCTGGCGTCGGTGTTCCCGATGGACAAGGCCAAGGCCGCTTTGCTGGATGACCTCGGGGCGCCGGAAAAGACCGATCTCAACATCGGCTTCGTGCCGATCACCTGCGCCACACCGATCATCATGGCGCAGCCGATGGGCTTTTACGAACGCTACGGCCTGAACGCTCAGGTCATCAAGACCGCGGGTTGGGCCGTGGCCCGCGACAAGTCTCTGTCGGGTGAATATGACGCCAGCCACATGCTGACCCCGATGCCCTTGGCGATGACCCTCGGGGCCGGGTCCGTTGCCGAACCCTACATCATGCCGGCGGTCGAAAACATCAACGGTCAGGCGATCGTGCTGTCCAACGAACATCTCGACAAGCGCGACCCGGCCCAGTGGAAGGGCTTCACCTTCGGCGTGCCCTTTGAATATTCGATGCACAATTTCCTGCTGCGCTATTACGTGGCCGAATTCGGGCTCGACCCGGATGTCGATATCCAGATTCGCGTCGTCCCCCCGCCCGAGATGGTCGCCAACCTGCGCGCCGGGAACCTCGATGGCTATCTGTCGCCCGACCCGTTCAACCAGCGCGCCGTCTGGGAAGGCATCGGCTTCATCCACATGCTCACCAAGGACATCTGGGAGGGGCACCCCTGCTGTGCCTTCGCGGCACCCCGGTCCTTCGCCGAAGAGCTGCCCAACACCTATGGCGCACTTCTCAAGGCGATCATCGACGCGACGCAATACGCCTCGAACCCCGAGAACCGCAAGGAAATCTCGGCGGCCATCGCTCCGACAAACTATCTCAACCAGCCGGTTCCGGTGATCGAACAGGTGCTTACCGGCACCTACGCCGATGGCTTGGGCGCGGTGCAGAACGTGCCCGACCGGATCGATTTCGATCCGTTCCCCTGGCACTCGATGGGCGTCTGGATCCTGACCCAGATGAAACGGTGGGGCTATATCGAAGGCGATGTGGATTACAGGGCCGTGGCCGAGCAGGTCTATCTTGCAGGCGACTGCAAGAAGATCATGGAGCAGCTTGGCTATGACGCGCCCGACGTCACCTACAAATCCCACACGATCATGGGCAAGACATTCGATCCCGCCGAACCCGAAGCCTATGTCAAAAGCTTCCCGATCGGGAAGGGGTGACCCATGCTTGACAATCTCTCCATCAATCAGCGTGCCGCGATCCTGTCGCTGGTCATGCTGATCGGCGGCCTCCTGATCTGGGAGGCCGCGATTCCCGCCCAGAAAACCGCCGAAAACCTGACCGAATACGAGATCCTCATGGGTCTCGGTCAGGAACGTGCAGGCGTCCCGCCTCCGTCGGATGTTCTGGCCAAGGCGTGGGAAGAACTCAGCAACCCGTTCTACGATGCCGGTCCCAACGACAAGGGCATCGGAATCCAGATCGGCTATTCGATCTACCGGGTGCTGTCGGGCTATATCCTCGCCGCGATGGTCGCCATCCCCTTGGGGTTCCTCATCGGGATGAGTCAGATCGCCTACAAGGCGTTCAACCCGTTCATTCAGGTTCTCCGCCCGATTTCGCCACTTGCCTGGATGCCGCTTGCCCTTTTTGTGATCCAGGATTCCGAAGCCAGCGCGATTTTCGTGATCTTCATCTGCTCGATCTGGCCAATGCTCATCAACACCGCCTTCGGTGTCGCCGGTGTCCGGCAGGACTGGGTCAATGTCGCCCGCACCCACGAGCTTGGCAGCTTCAGAACCGCCTTCACCGTGATCCTGCCTGCCGCCGCGCCGACCATCATCACCGGGATGCGCATTTCCATCGGCATCGCGTGGCTGGTGATCATCGCCGCCGAGATGCTCGTGGGCGGTACCGGGATCGGCTACTACGTCTGGAACGAGTGGAACAACCTCGACCTGACCTCCGTCATCTTCTCGATCCTCATGATCGGCGTCGTCGGCATGTTGCTGGACACGGCCTTCAGTGTCCTCCAGCGCGCCGTCGCCTACGCAGAGTAAGGAGCCAACCCATGTCGAAACCATTTCTCAGCATCGAACGCCTGACACAGACCTACCCCGACGGTAAGGGCGGCACCATGACGGTGTTCGAAAACGCCAGCTTCGGGATCGAAAAGGGCGAATTCGTCTGCATCCTGGGTCATTCCGGCTGTGGCAAATCCACCATCATGAACATCCTCGCCGGTCTGGCCGAACCCACCTCCGGCGTGGTCAAGATGGACGGTCTCGAAGTGTCCGGCCCTTCGCTGGACCGGGGCGTCGTGTTTCAGAACTACTCGCTCCTGCCGTGGCTCTCGGCGCTCAAGAACGTGACCTTCGGGATCAAGGCCCGCCACCCCGACTGGTCCCGCGACAAGGTCGAGGCACACGCCCGGGATTTTCTGTCCAAGGTCGGTCTGGATGGCGACGTGGTCAACCGCAAGCCCAGCCAGTTGTCGGGCGGTATGCGGCAGCGGGTGTCGATCGCGCGCGCCTTTGCCAATCATCCCAAGCTGTTGTTGTTGGATGAACCCTTCGGCGCGCTCGATGCGCTGACGCGGGGCACCATTCAGGAAGAGCTTCTGAAAATCTGGAGTGGGACCGAACAGACCGTGTTCATGATCACACACGATATCGACGAAGCGATCCTTCTGGCTGACCGCATCCTTCTGATGACCAACGGTCCCTACGCCCGCGTCGCGGAATCGGTCGAGATCACCATCCCCCGGCCCCGCAAACGCACCGAGATCGTCGAGCATCCCAACTACTACGCGATCCGCAACCATCTGGTGCAGTTTCTCGGGCACCGGTCCAAGGAACTGGCGGGTCAGCAGACCGACGCCGACGATCTGCGCCCCGAAACGGTGCGGATCGACCACACCCAACAGGACAGCGCCGGGCATAACCCCGACACGCCCCCGCTGCGCGCCGTCAACCACTGACGGCGCGCGGTGACACCCCACATGCGGCGCCATCGCCGCTCAGGACCAAGACTTCAAAGGAGGAAACCATGAAAGATACCTACGTCGTCCCGACCTTGCTCACCAAGGAAGACATCACCATGATGATCCTGTCGGCCAAGAAACAAGCCGGCCTGACATGGGAGCAGATCGCCGAGAAAATCGACATGTCCCCAGTCTGGACCCATTCCGCCTGTATGGGCATGAACGGCTTTCCCAAGGACAAGGCCGAAGCTCTCGTCACCGTCATGGGCCTCCCGCAAGAGGCAATCAGCGTGCTTCAGGAACCGCCCACGAAAGTCTGGGAACAGGCCGTGCCGACCGATCC